>NZ_JAUBPS010000125.1:0-7562 GCF_036700865.1 Microcoleus sp. S13C4 | reverse complement strand
GAACTCCAACCCTATAGGGTTTACCCCACCGTTGCTAGCCATCCCCCCTTTCGGGTTTCGACTAAACGAATCGCACCAATCTTATTATTGTAGCATTTGGTTATTTGTTATTGGAGGCACAGCCTCCGGGTATGTGTTCCCAGGCTCTGCCTGGTAACCAGGAACAAGCCTACAAATAACAACTAACAAATAACCACTAACTAATGAGTGATGACTGCCGACGCTGCTGTTAAATGCGACCATAAGATATTGCTGCCAATCGCAATTAAAATCCCACCTCCCAGTAACTCTATTTTATTGCCAAATAAGTTGCCGCACTTGTGCCCGATAAACACGCCAGCAAATACGAGAAAGAAAGTCACGAATCCGATCGCAGTCACCGCAAGAGCAATAGAATCTTTCAGGACAGCAAATCCGAGGCCAACTGCGAGAGCATCGATACTCGTCGCCACCGACAGCGTTATCAAAGTCCCAGTATCTAAGGGATTGAACTTTTTCTCGCATTCTTCGCCTTGCAGCGATTCGTAAATCATTCTACCACCAATGAAACTCAAAAGCCCAAAAGCTATCCAATGGTCGATCGGTGTTATCAAAGAACTAAAACTAAGACCGATGAGCCATCCTATTACGGGCATTAAAGCTTGAAAACCTCCGAAAAATAAGGCGATTTTTAAAGCTTTATTGACCTTCATGTGTTTGATTGCTAAACCGCTGGAAACAGCGACAGCAAAAGCATCTGCTGCGAGTCCCAAGGAAAGTAATATAGTAGTGGGTGCATCCATTTTTGTAAAAAGTGTTAGATGTTATAGGTAAAGTGTTCTTCTTGCCTGTTTTACTCTACACTAAATTTTGATAAACGGGCGCTTTTATCATAATTGATTCATATTTAAATCACATTTATTTCATAATTAGCGGGTGTGGAAAAAATTCGGGATTAGCTGTCTTATATGAAAGACGGCGTTGTTCAATACAGATATGAATTCAAAATTTCGGAATTGCTATAAGCCAAGTATGGTGAGTTTTGTAAATTCCGAAAAAAGTTGATTCATACCATGAATCAGTAACGTCGCATTTCGCTCTAAATTCGTGAGAATCCAGCGACGAACGCTTTGATAGCTCATACAACCAGCGATGCTAACTGCCATAATTGTTACGCCCAAAATTAATAGGGCAATTTGGTAGTGCAGAGGGTATTCGCCCTTAAATCTTGCTGGCAATAGTTCAGTTAATTTTCACCACTTCACTTTCGCAAAGCTTCCCAGGGTTTGACTACTTTCTAAGATTGAAACCCTCAGTTCACCTGCCATGTATTCCTAACCTGCCAGTAGTCTAAAACTACTATAGCCTTTCTCAGTAACATGAGGTACTATCGGGCATAGGGCATAGGGCATAGGGCATACCTCACTTTCTTGAGAACCGCTATAGCATTGAATAGTTGCCGGGATTTTTAAAATTTTTCCCCCTGATCGGCTCACCATTATTAAAATGGAATATAATTTTACCAGGTTTTGGGAAAATTTAAACATTTCAATAACAAGTTAATAGTTTTGTCAATAAGTGTTAAAAATTAGGTGAACCCGTTCCCGATCTCATCAATAAAGTATTTCTGTCATTGCTCACGGGGAGCGTTAGCTTTCGCGCTGCGAAGGAAAGCAATCGCAGCATCTGTTTTTCATGGGATCTAGGTAAGCTTGATAAATTAGGTAAGGTGCGCTGAAGAGCACCCTACGTTCAGATGTGGGGCTTTTCTTCTAATAATTACAGCACATTCCAGGCAAATAAAGTACATCTTAATCCCAAGCACTTACCAAAATGGTTGACAAACCCTTGCAACCGTACTTCATAAACCTGGAAATTGCTGTAAATCTTCAAAACTTTTCCTTCATTAATGAACGAAAAATTTGTTAAATCTTTAATTCACGTCAAAAATCACAACTATTTTCGGTGCTAAATTCCCACATTTGGGCGATTTCTTTAAAGAACCTTGTGAGTGTGTTCGTGCTGTTTCACATTGTCTTCAGTGCGAATGATGCGCTCGGAGTTGAGCACCCTTTTGCGTTCTAAGGAATAAGTAAAGTCGTTGCGAACTGTTCCCAAGGGAATGTGAAGTTGAGCTTGGGGGCGAATTTTGTAAGTGCGGGCCGCGGCGATCGCCCGAAAGCCAAATTCTTCGCTAAACTGAGCTGATGTCGGGAATTCTGGCAACATTTTGGGTGTTTCGCCGTCGAGCACTGCTCCCAAAGTCGTCCCGCAAATCATTAAATAGGATGTGGGAATTCCCTTTACAATTGCTTCTAAAGCTGCTGAGGGAATAGCTTCGATTACTTGCACTTCAAAAACTTCGCCTTCTTCTTTGATGAAGCAGGTAGCTACACCGACTGCTATGTAGTCGTCGGTGCAGAGATCAGGAGCGTTGGAATAAACTGTGGCAGTCGTCATAAGAAAAGCTTGGTAGTGTGGAAACCGGGAACGAGAAATTATATCATTTCCGGTTACACCGGAATGATGTTGACTGTTGACGGTTGACTGTTGACGCCGTGAACAGTCAACCGTCAACAGTGAACTCGAATTTACTATTCCGATGCTAACGGATTTGATATTAAGCGATTTTAGATTTGAGATTTTAGATTTATTGCACGGTTTTTTTTGGGGATTTTACGTGAAAAATCTCAAACCGCCTGTTCTAAACCTAAAATTTTTTGGTGAAGCTCCAAGGAGCCGATCGCACGATTGTGTCGATCGTACCACATCAAGGTAGATGCCGGATGATCCGGCAAGGATTCCCCGCCGCCACGACGTTTGCGGGAATATCTTTGACCACAACACTGCCTGCGCCGATCGTGCTATTGTCGCCAATAGTGACTCCTGGACAAATAATACTGCCGCCGCCAATCCAAACATTATTGCCAATATTAATTTCAGTGGCGAGTTCTATGCCAGAAAGCCTCATTTCCGGGTCTGTGGGGTGAAGAGCGGTGTAAATTTGTACGTTGGGCCCACACAGCAAATTCTCGCCAATGTTAACTCGATTGCAGTCGAGAATCACGCAGCCAAAATTCATATACAATCCGTTTCCCGCATAAATATTGCTGCCGTAGTCGCAGTAGAAAGGTGGCTCGATTTCAACTTTTGGGCCAACTGCACCGAACCATTCTGCGAGAATTTCTAACCGCTTGTCTGGTTCGTCTTCGCGGGTAGAATTGTAGGTTCGGGCGAGGCGGCGGGCTCGCTGGCGATCTAAAATTAATTGCTCATCGGCAGCTAAATACAATTCGCCGGCGAGCATTTTTTGTTTTTCGGTTTTTTCCACAGTTTTTTCCACGGTAAGAATCGGCGGTTAAACCGCTACTTCACCAACGAAATTCCTCTCTAAGAGATTGCAGAATAATGTAGGGTGCGTAAGGGCGCACCTTACCGCTATAATTAGCGCGTCAGCTCATTTTTTGA
This sequence comes from Microcoleus sp. S13C4, assembly GCF_036700865.1. Lineage (NCBI taxonomy): Bacteria > Bacillati > Cyanobacteriota > Cyanophyceae > Oscillatoriales > Microcoleaceae > Microcoleus > Microcoleus sp. S13C4. The sequence goes on along the minus strand of NZ_JAUBPS010000125.1, from coordinate 4,115 downwards.
TGTTGCAGCATACATTTATGGTTCAGGTTTTGACTGCAAACAAACAGCTAAATCCAGATTGGCTAATTGCTCAAAAGCTCGATCGATCGATCCTTTTCCCCGCAAAAAACCAGTATTTGCACCGGGACAAATATACTGTAAAGTTTCCGGCGAAAATTGATCAATAATTGACTTCACGCTGTTAATTTGCCTAGGCCAGTGAAAAGTTTTTGCTGTCAACAGCGGTACTGGGGCGGCTTCTCGGTTGGGGAGCAAGTGCCTACCCGAAAACAGCACTCCACCGCTGCCACTATGATAAAGGCAAGAGGAACCAGGAGAATGGCCAGGAGTCCAAAATGCTTTCATTCGATCGCTCACAACAAATTCTCGCTCAAAAACCGTCACCTTCAAACCCGGCAGTAAATAAGCTTCCTGTTCTTGAATCAGGATCTCGCACCCCGTGGCTTCCTGAATCTCCCGCGCCTTGGCGATAGCGCCACGGTGGGTGAGAAACAGCACTCGCACGCCGCCGTGTTCCCGCAAAAATGTTTGGTTAATCTCATCCCAAGCGGGACAATCCACCAGGATGTTAGTTTGGTTTTCTACAATGAAATAGGCTGTTGCACCCAGGGTTTCCCGGTTAGGCGGGAAAGCAAGGATATTGTCGAGCACGGGCCTGGGTTGTTTGGAGACTAAACTCTGTTGTTTCAAGGAAGTATTTCAGAAGGGAATGGGATAAATATTATGTTCTTTTTACTATGGTTGTTCGTATTGGGGCTGATATCGTACTTCTTGTTGCAGAACGGCACCAGCCGCATCACCAAGACTCCGATATGGCTGCTGTGGCTGGTAATGATGGCGCCCGCGCTGATTTGGGGTGGTTGGATTTTAGTTTACGGTAGCAGCAAAACTGTACCGCCGGAGTTGGTAATTATACCTTTTCTGGTTTGCCCTTTTTTGTATTGGTTTTTGGTACAGTTGGGGCGCAAGAAAATTACCGCCGAAACTGCTGAGCAGGTAGCAGACTCTGCGACTGAACCTGTAAAGCCAAAACCGCCCGTGCGCCCGATAAATCAAGAAGAAGAAGCGAGTTTGCGCGATTGTTTTCCTTGGTCAATTTATTTTTTGCGAGATTTGGAATTTCGGCCGCAGGCTGTAATTTGTCGCGGACAGTTGCGGACGAACCCGGAGGCGGCTTATCAGGCAATTCGGGAGAATGTGGAGAGGCTTTTTGGCGATCGCTTTTTAGTAGTATTTCAAAACAGCTTGAACGGTCAACCTTTTTTTGCTATAGTTCCCAATCCCAGCCATCAATCAGGGGAAACTCCTGTCAAAACCGAAGCTATAACTCGGCCATTTTTCGCATTAGCTTTGCTGCTGATCACGGTGTTTACGACTACGATTGTCGGGTCGCAAATTGCCGGAGTTACTGAAAAAGCTTTGCAGTCCAACCCGTCAATGTTGCTCCAGGGTTGGTCTTACTCGCTGGCTCTAATTACAATTTTAGCAATTCACGAATCCGGCCACTATTTAGCTGCCCGATTTTACCAAATTCGCACGACTTTGCCTTATTTTATCCCGGTTCCTTTTTTCTTGGGAACTTTTGGGGCATTCATTCAAATACGGAGTCCAATTCCCAACCGCCGAGCTTTATTTGATGTTAGCATTGCTGGGCCCCTTGCCGGTTTAGTTGCGACAGTGCCATTATTAATTTGGGGTTTGAATCATTCGACTATTGTACCGCTGTCTGAAAAGTCGGGAATGTTAAATTTTGACTCTTTCAAACCCAGTTTTTCGCTGCTGATGACTTTGTTGAGCAAGTTAACCTTGGGTGGTGCTTTGAATGCGGAAACAGCGATCAATTTGCATCCGGTAGCGGTGGCGGGTTATTTGGGTTTGATCGTGACGGCGTTTAATTTGATGCCGGTGGGACAACTCGACGGCGGGCACATCGTACACGCGATGTTTGGCCAGCGAGCGAGTATGGCGATCGGGCAAGTTGCTAGACTTTGTATGCTGCTGCTTTCTTTTTTGGAACAGGGTTTGCTGCTGTGGGCGATTATTTTGTTTTTCACGCCACTAAACGACGAACCGGCGTTGAATGATGTCAGTGAATTGGATAATCGGCGGGATTTTTTGGGGTTGCTGGCGATGGCGCTTTTGTTAATGATTTTGTTGCCGGCGCCCAGGGTACTCCTTGAGTGGTTAAATGTTTAGAAGGAAGATTGGCAACGGATTATGTAACGGATTTAACTAACCGATTGATGTTGAAGTCTGAGGGAAGAGAGAAGAAGGAAGAAAAGAGAGGTTGACCAAATTTTGCAAGGGTTGCTATACAAGGGTGTTTAGCGTTTATTAACTCGCTTGGTCTCTCCAAGTAATCTAGAGTTTCAGCGACTTATCTGAAAAATATGCCTTACAAATCCTTTACTTTCCAACAATTAAAAGAGCGATTTGGATTGGAACCGTCACTCAGTCCTATTTTGAGTGCCAAGATTTTTCCTGTAGAACCCTCCGAATGGCTTTGGAGAACCCTCGAAATTAGTTCTAACACTGCGGTTACAACTGCAAAAGAACGTTCAGAACGGATTATTTCTCCTCTTTTGTTAGAATTTAGGGAAAGGAACAACAGACAATTTTCTATTTTTTCTGGTTGGTCGTTTGATGTAGATGTTGAGCAGGGATTGAATGGGGAATGCGACTTTCTATTATCTTCTGTGCCGTTTGACTTTGAAATTAAAGTTCCCGTTTTTGCATTGAGAGAAACGAAAGGCCCAAAAATAGAATCTTGTCTGCCACAGTGTGCAGCACAAATGGTAGGGGCTCAGCTATTTAACGAACGCGAACACAATTCCATACCTGCCGTATTTGGCTGCGTAACTACTGGCGTTGTCTGGCGGTTTCTTAAATTAAAGGGAAATAATTTAATTATTGATACTGATGTTTATTGTGTCGATAATGTTCCTATGATTTTAGGTGTGTTGCAAACAATCGTTAATTTATACCAATAATTTGACAACTCTAATAAAATAGGTTTGTAGGGAAAATCCCGTTATTTTTGCAAACTTAATGATATTTTTTACCGGATGCGAAAGCGAAAAATTTTGACCGCAAATCAAATAATCTAGCTCTAGAAATGACGATCGCAATTACTCCAAAACAAATAGCGCTAATTCCGATTTATCGCGAGAAGTGGCGAAAAATTGGACTTTCGATAAAACCAGTCGATCGCCCGCAAGCGACAGCGGCCATCAACACCGCCTACAATATCATCCGCTGTCCTGAACCGGAAATTATTTTCTGTGACAGCCCTTACATAGCTTTGCAAGTAGTTGAACCGCTAAGGATACGCGATTCTGGTCTGGGAACAGCCAGTGAAATCAGAAACAAAATTCATAATGAATTGTACGATATATTAAGAAGTCAACTCGGCAGGGAGCTGGAAAATCAAATTTACAGCCAACTCTATAATCCGCTGTACGCTCAACTGATGAATCAACTGCACTTTCATGTTAAAGACGAACTTTATGTCAAATTAGCAAAGAAGTTGGGTGAAAGATTTCAGAGATTCCTGATCGATCAGACTTATCATAATAACAGCATAGTTTCCGAACTCTCAGCCTGTCACGGGAGTTGGGTGGATTTTTGTATTGGCGTGTTAAATTTGGAGTACGATCGCCCTTTATACTCAGCCTTTAAATCTTTAGTGGAAAACTGCGGCTGGATTTACCCGTTTGAGAAAAAATGCTTTGTGTGCGATCGCCCGATCCAACTTCATTTTGACAACGAATATTTGCTCCACGCAGAAGGTCAACCAGCGGTTGAATTTTCTGACAAGTTCAGTGTATACTCTTATCGCGGCGTCCGACTGCCGGAAATAATTGGTCAAGTTCCGTCGCAGTCTTGGCAAGCTTCATGGCTGTTAACAGAACAGAATGCCGAAGTGCGGCGAGTTTTGATTCAGGCGATCGGCTATCCGAGAATTTGTCAAGAATTGCAAGCAACTGAATTGGATACTTGGCAAGAATATACTTTGTTGAAAATTAAGAATAATATAGACATAAGCTGTTGTGCCTTTAAATAGGGTATAATAAAAAATGAGTTTAGTCAATCTCTACAAAAATGCCAGCTAAAAA
>NZ_JAUBPS010000034.1:27400-68509 GCF_036700865.1 Microcoleus sp. S13C4 | reverse complement strand
GTTTTTAGCTGGCATTTTTGTAGAGATTGACTAAACTCATTTTTTATTATACCCTATTTAAAGGCACAACAGCTTACCGAGAGTGCGATCTTTGGAAAGGGCGATCGCGCCGAGCAAGTTTTGATTGGATCGCGCTCTAATAGGCAAAAAAGATAGCAAGAAAACCCCCCAATCCAGTTTAAAAATGGGGTTGGGGGGAATTCGTTGAGGCTGGCAAGCATACTCATCCGGCTGATATCGTTACCGATCGCAATATTGGACGGAATTTTCCTCTGTGAATAAACTGTTGATTGCAGCGTCCCCAGAACCGCCAGAGCAACGAACCCCTCAACTCCCGGAAGCGATTCGCATCGTAATATCGGCCTTGTGTAGAAGTTCTAACTATATTTGCCGACAGATGAATCGGGGAATTCTTATGTGCGGGAATCAGTGACGATTTCTTGATTTTGGTTGGATTTGGTAATGAATTATAAGCGAGGAGAAGAGTTTTATTTTACATTTGTTTTAGGCGTTTTTTCAGGGAATGAGATCCAGAAAAGTTTTTGCTATCATCGAGGAACAAGAGCGTTGAGGCTACATAGATGACTGGCAAAGCTCAGACCGGCACTAGACAATTATTGCGTAGGTATTGGTTGACCTTAACGAAATGGCGATCGCTCAGTGTCCTCTGCGTTTTGACACTGGCGGTTAGCCTGATTATGAATGCTTGTAGCCTTGCACCACAGCCACTAGCTCCTTTGCGCGTTGGCATCACCAGTTGGGCAGGATTTGATATTGTACTTTATGCTCAGGAAGCAGGCTTATTCAAACAGCGCGGATTGGACGTGCAACTCATTCGATTTGAGAATCAACAAGATTCGACTCGCGCCATGCTGCGCGGTACTCTAGACGCGACTTTTGTCTCTTTGTGGGATGTGGTGCAGTCTGATTCGGGTAGTGACAAGCCTGCGGTGCTGATGGTAACAAATATTTCTCATGGGGCTGATGGTATTGTTGCTCAACCTGCAATCAAGTCAGTGGCAAACCTTCGCGGTAAAAGAGTCGGAGCGAAACTCGGAACAGTGAATCATCTGATTTTATTAGAAGCCCTCAAGTTGCACCAGATTAAACCCGAAGAGGTCAAGATAGAAGATATTTCTAACGAAACAGCGGTTGATTTGATGCAGCAGAAACGTTTAGATGCCGCCGTTATCTGGCAACCGCTTCTAGGCGAAACTGCCCAAGCAATCAAGGGGAATATTATTTTTACCACTCAGGAAGTTGATAGTTTAGTTATTGATACGTTGGTTTCTAGCTCAACTATTATTCCCAATAAAAAAGCTGAACTGAAGCAATTTATTATGGCTTGGTTTGATATTATGAGTGCCGTGGAAACAAAGTCTAAGGTCGTGTTTCAAAAAGTTGCTCAAAACCTGGGACAGAAGGGTGAGGCTTTTGCTAAAGATTACGCTGGTCTGAAAAAGGGTGACATTACCATGCAGCAGAAGATGTTTCTGTCTGGTAGGTTGTCAGAGGCGATCGCTCAAATGGCTGAACTATTAAAATCTGACCCCCGTGCCGGACGGATACCGCGTCAGGATGTGGAGATTAATACTGAGCTGGTAACTACAGCGATCAAGGAGTGGCAATTATGACCAAATGGTTGCGTCCCCATAGTTTGTCCCAGCGCTTGCTAGTTAGCGTTGGGTTGTCGATCGCCACTGTTGGACTGGCAACCCTCGGACTCAACTATCGGCTGATGCAGTCTGACTTAGAAACGCAAGTTCATAACCGGGCTCAATCGATTACACAATCTCTGGAGTTTTCTACAGAAGGCTTACTAGAGTTAGAGAATAAAAGCATTCTGCGACGGGTTGTGCAAAATTTTGCCACGATGCCGGGTGTGCTGGAAATTGCGATTGTCGATCCATCTGGAATGGCGATCGCCCGCAGTCCTCAGAATACGACTAATGGGCCATACACTTCGATCTATCCGCAACTGGCGCAAGCGATCGACCAAGCGGCAACCACAAGCGTCGAAGTCACCTACGATATCGTACTAGATGGCAAGCCTGCGATCGCACAAATTCTGCCTTTTAGCAGTACCTTATTTGGCACATCTCAACGACGGGGAGTGGCGATCGCGCTACTCGATCTCAACCAAATGAAGCAAGCTGCCCACAGAACTTTCATTACCTCAACATTGTTATTGCTAGTTGGCATCATCACAATTTTGTTAATCATGGGGATACTCCTTCAGAAGAATGTATTGCAACCTTTGCGGGATTTGACAGAAGCAGTTTCCCACAGTAAAAAAACTGGCATCTTTCCTATGCCAAAGACGATTCCCGCTAACGAAATTCAATTTTTGGCTAGCACATTTGAAGAAGTATTCCGACAATTGGAAATCCACGCGCAACTCACCGCAGAAATAGCTCAACGGAAACAAATAGAAGTCACCTTACGCGATAGCGAAGCCAGAGAACGAGACAAATCTCAGCAGCTTGAGCAGGCAATTGAGACTTTAAAACGAACGCAAACCCAACTGATTCAGACAGAAAAAATCTCATCCTTGGGGCAATTAGTTGCAGGAGTAGCCCATGAAATTAACAATCCGGTCGGGTTCATTCATAGCAATCTAATTCATGTACAATATTATGCTGACACTATATTAAATTTGGTACACTTATATCAAAAGCATTATCCAAACCCAATTGGCGAAATTGAGAAAGAAGCAGAAAATATTGACCTGGATTTTTTGCAAGATGATTTACCTAAAATTTTGAGTTCAATGAGAATTGGTACCGATCGCATTCGCCAGATTGTGCTGTCACTCCGCAATTTTTCCCGAATGGATGAGTCAGATTTTAAAGAAGTTGATATCCATGAAGGAATTGATAGCACGCTGTTAATTTTGCAACATCGTCTCAAAGCGCGACTAGAACATCCAGAAATTAAAGTCATTCGAGACTATGGTGATTTACCGCTAGTTGAGTGTTATGCCGGACAACTTAACCAAGTATTTATGAATGTTTTGGCAAACGCTATTGATGCACTGGAAGAAATAAATATTCAACGGGTAGCTTGCTCGATCGAGAAGCACCCATGTTGTATTACCATTTGTACCTCGGTGGTATATTCGCAGTGGGTTAAAATTGCGATCGCCGATAATGGCAATGGAATTCCAGAATCAATTCAAACACAGATATTCAATCCATTTTTTACAACAAAGCCTGTAGGGAAGGGAACCGGAATGGGAATGGCGATTAGTTATCAGATTATTACTGAAAAACATGGTGGGACGCTGAGGTGTTTTTCAACGCCAGAAAAAGGGACCGAGTTTGAGATTTGTATTCCTGTTAAGCAGCAGGAGTTGACGATGGGGAAAGTTTCGGTATAATTAATCCTTCTAATACTGTAAAATGAAATCGTAAGTTGTCATTTTAGCCAAATATTGATGAAAGTAAAACTCAAAAATCTTGGTGTTTTAAAGCAAGCAGAATTGACCCTTGGCGACCTAACAATTATTTGTGGTGGCCATACTACTGGTAAAACCTACGCTACTTACAGCGGGAACCGCTGTATCATTATCTCTTTAGGACTACAAGAAATACCAACAAAAACTACTCATCAGGTTTGGCTTTGCAAAGCCAATTTTTGATAGTCCTGTCGAATAGGAATCTGAATGATGAACTCTGCCCCCTGACCGGGATGAGAAACACACTTCAACTGTCCGCGGTGTTTTTCTACCACAATCTGGTAGCTGATTGACAGCCCCAAACCGGTGCCCTTCCCTACGGGTTTCGTCGTGAAGAAGGGGTCGAACACCCGTCCCTTCACTTCCTCTGTCATACCCGGGCCATTGTCGCAAATGCGAATCACAACAAATTGGGCAGCTTTCCGGGGGGCGAGGTTGTGGGAATCCACCTCAGCCGAAGAAACTGTAGAGCTTTCCGCAAGGGGGGGATTGGAAATCGGGGATTTTTCTTCTTCCCCATACCCCACTGAGGTGCGAATTGCGATCGTCCGCGGCCCCCTTTGGTCATGGAGAGTGTCAATCGCATTCGCCAGTAAATTTACAAACACCTGGTTCAGTTGGCCGGCATAGCACTCCACCAGCGGCAGCGGGCCATACTCTTTAATTATTTGAATAGCAGACTGGTCTAATTTGGCTTGCAGTCGATGCTGCAAAATCAATAGGGTGTTATCAATCCCCTCATGGATATCGACCTCTTTCATTTCCGCTTCATCCAACCGGGAGAAGTTTCGCAGAGAGAGGACTATTTCGCGAATTCGGTCTGCCCCCAGCTTCATCGAATCGAGCACTTTGGGTAAGTCTTCCATCAAAAACTCTAATTCGATTTCCTCAATATCCTCAACAATCGTTGCTGTGGGATGGGGGTATTGTTCCTGATAGAGTTTCACCAGTCCTAGTATGTTTTCACTGTATGTCCTGACGTGAGTCAGGTTGCCATATATGAAGTTAATAGGGTTATTGATTTCGTGGGCCACTCCAGCCACCATCTGTCCCAGGGAGGACATTTTCTCAGTCTGAATGAGCTGGGTCTGGGTGCGCTTGAGCTCTTGGAAAGAAAGCTCTAGTTGTTCGGCTTGTTTTTTTAATAGCGCTTCTGATTGTCGCAGAGCTTGCTCTATCTGCACGCGATCGCGAATTTCCTGGCTCAGCAGCAGATTTTTTTCCTGTAATTCCTGCGTCCTCTCTTCCACTTTATGTTCTAAAGTCCGGCTGTAATCTTCTAATTGCTCATTGGCTTGTTTCAGGTTGTCAGTCGCCTCAGACAAATTGGCATAGAGTCGAGCATTTTCCAGGGAAATCGCCGCTTGAGAACAGAGTACAGTTAAAACTTCCAGGCGATCGTCCGTAAACGCACTCGTTGTCAGATTATTTTCCAAGTAAAGCAGACCAATGAGCTTTCCTTTATGGACAACAGGCATACATAAAATCGACTTCGGTTGGGCGTTAACGATATAGCTATCCCTGGTAAAAATCCCCTCCTGACTTGCATCATTTAAAACCACATTTTTTTGAGTTCTAGCCACATAATTGAGGAGAGATAAGGGCAGTTTATGACTCGTTTCTCTCGGCGTGGATTGCAGCACTACTACCTCATTATTATCTATGCTTGCCGTGCCTTCTACCACCAGTTGACCATCTTTTTCTAAAATGAAGTAACTTTTTTCAGCCCCAGCATTCTCGATCGCAATTTTCAATAACTTAGAAAGCAGGCTTTCCAGAACAATTTCGCCAGAAATAGCTTGAGAAGATTTCATCACAGAGGCGAAATCCAGTGCTGCAAAACTCCCCGTAGTCGTCGCGCTAGTTGTCCGTGATACGTCGATGCTGGGGGCTTCTTTAGCCAGTAGTCGCCAGAAGAATTCAGGATATTCTTCTGATAAATCTTTCACTTTTGCTTTCGCTCCCCAGCGAATATAGCCATAGTAAGCATCCGTCAAATAAATCTCCGCTATCTTATCCCGACCGCGAGAGAAATAAAACTCGGCTGCGCGTTCATTAGCTAGGGCTTCTTCCTGAATGTATCCCTGTTCTCGGGCTCCTTGAATGCTGGCGTCATAATACTCCATCGCTTTGCCAATTTTTCCCAAGACTCGCGCTTTCTCTGCCTCCACTAACTCGTACTTGTGTTGATAATTCATCGGCCCATGTATAGCCCATTCCTGCATTTTTTCCTGATTTTTAGCCACTTGCTTCAAGAATTCTTCTTGTTCGCTGCTGGAAACTTGGGGATATTGACCAAGGAGGGCCAGAGAATAGTAGAAATTGTGTTCCGCACCACTCATCAGCCCAGGTACACCTTCTTTGTATTTTTCTGATTCGCGGGCGCTTTTCACTGACTGAGCGTAATCTTTGAACAGGTAAAATCGAATTAACTTTGTCAAGTAACCAACAAAAATAAACATATGTTTATTGTCGGTAAGTGACTGTTGCAGGAGTTCTTCTTCATTCAAAACTTCGCCTTTAATCGTATAGTCTTCTTCAGGAGCGGCGAGTAATTGTAATACCATTACTCTCCATGTTTTTAAATAACGAATATGGGAATCTTGTTTAACATTTAGAAGTAAATTAAGATATTGCGCCTGCTTATGAGCCACAATCTCCAGCGTTTGGCCTGTAAAAAGTATATGATCGCAATAGTAGATAGAATTGTAACCAGCATATTCTAAATCTCCTGTTTCCAGACCGCTTTTAAGGCCCTCAAGCAATGGTGCTAAGGTTTCTTTTCCATGCTCTTTCCAGTGTCTAATATGAGCATTAAAAACTACAAAGACGTGAGATTTGATTTCCTTGGCCTCAAATCTCTCCAACAAATTTAAAGCTAGCTGTCCAAATCGATATCCTACCTCAATTTCACCCAGAGGCCCGCACAAAAATAAGCCATAAATACCATAGCCGGAAGCAGCTTGGGGTGAATTACCATATTGAATACAAAGATGAATCATTGTAAATGGGAATTGCGGAAATAAGGCAGGAGTCACATGATGAGCAAGAGGGGCGGATTTCCATAATACCCCCATAGCAACCCGCTTATTGAGATCCGTCATTTCTGGCAGATTAGCTAAGGCCTCAGTATTCGTCTCTTGTGGAGGCTCTGGACAAAGGGAGACGCCCAGCATACCCAGAACTTGCAGCCCGATATCTAACGCTACTTGCATCTGGTTTTGCAGGGAATAAAACTGCATTTGGATTTCATAAACTTTGACTTTTTCGAGCAGACTTTTCGCGTGCTTAAGAGCATCCTCAGACAGCATTTTTGCTCGCTCGAAGTTGATGTTTAGAAATTCCACCGTCGCCGCTTCCACATACAGAGGGAACGTCAGGTCATAGTGAGTTTCCCAGCTATCTTCTCTTAGGAGTTCTAGCCCCACCCGTAGTTGTCTGGCGGCAGTTTCATAAGCTGTTGCTGCCTTAGCTTTTTTGCCTGCTATCAAATTTAATCTGGCTAGACGATCTTTTTCTCCCTGATCCGTGATGCAGTCAGTTCCAACATTTAACTGATTGACAATCTCAAAAATATTTTCTTCAATTTCCTCTGCTGGAGTATGCTCTAGTAGCAGTTCACCAATTTTTACGTGGGTCTGTTGTTTCTGAGATTCGGGGATAAGAGAATAGGCCGCTTGCTGCACCCGATCATGGAGAAATTTGTAAGCGATAGGCGCGTGATGGCTGTAAGAAAAAGGGGTAGGTGAGCATGATAGCAGAGGAGAATCTGGAGCTATTCTCTCCTCTGCTATCATGCTCATTTCATCGGAGGTAAAAACGAGAGGGATTTTGTAGGCTTCGCTCAGGGGTAAAACCAAGCCAGCCTGAAGAGCTTCCCACAAATCAGCCGCCGTTTCCAACAGAGATTTTTCATTGACAATAGCCAGAACGTCTAAATTAAATTTGTCTCCAATACAGGCGGCTAATTTTAAGACATCCTGCGTCTCCTCCGGGAGTTTTTGAATATTTCTGGAAATCAATTCGACGACATTATAATCCGTGATGCCTACCGATTGAATTTCGTTTAATGACCACTGCCAGCACCCAGCACTGAAATCAAAGGTCAATAGCTTTTCTTGATGCAGAGTAGCGAACATCTGAGTCAAGAAGAAAGGATTGCCCTGGGTTTTATTGAAAAGTAGCTCGGACAATTCAGAAACCCGGTTTCTCGGAGCGGAAGACTCATTCAGGGTATCGGCTACCAGCAAGCTGACGTTGCCAATATCCAAAGGACGGAGGGTGATATTATTTACAACCGCCCCATTGTTTTGAATCTCATCCAACGTCAGCATCAACGGATGCGTCGGACTAACTTCGTTATCTCGATAGGCTCCCATCAGCAGTAAATATTGGCTGTCCGGGTCACAAATCAGCAGATGAATCAACTTGAGCGATGCCGAATCTGCCCACTGTAAGTCATCCAAAAAGACGACGAGGGGGTGTGATCGTTTAGTAAATACATGAATGAATTCTTTAAACACGCGATTAAAGCGATTCTGGGATTCAGATGGCCCCAATTGCGGAACAGCTCTTTGAGGGCCGACAATCAGTTCGACTTCGGGAATGACATCTACTATGACTTGGCCATTGGAGCCTAAAGCTTCTAAAAGTTGCTGTTTCCAAATCGCTACTTTTTCCGAACTTTCTGTTAACAGATGTCGCATCAAGCCGGCGAAAGCTTGAATCAAAGAAGCATAAGGAATATTTCGCTTGAATTGGTCAAATTTACCGGATATAAAATAGCCACGCTGCCGGAGAATGGGTTTTTGAACTTCATTGACTAAGGAAGATTTGCCAATTCCTGAGTAACCGCTCACTAGCATCATTTCGCTGTTTCCCCCGGAGACTCGCTCAAAGGCTTCCATCAAAGTGGCTACTTCTTGATCGCGGCCATAGAGTTTTTGGGGGATGAGAAATTGTCCAAATTTATCCCTCTTACCGATTGAAAACTTGTCAATTTTTCCCTGCTTTTGCAGTTGATGCTGGCACATTTGTAGGTCAGCTTTTAGTCCCCTAGCGCTTTGGTATCTGTCTTCCGCAGTTTTGGCTAATAATTTCATTACGATGTCAGAAATGGCTTCGGGAATCTCACCGATTTGCTGATGGGGTGGCACTGGTCTTTTAGCAATATGGCAGTGAATTAATTCCAGGAGGTCGGTGGCTTGATGCGGCAGCTTTCCAGTCAGAATTTCATAAAAGGTGACACCTAATGAGTAAAAGTCGGTACGGTAGTCAATTGAGCGATTCATCCGCCCAGTTTGCTCTGGAGACATATAGGCGGGGGTGCCTTCTAGCAAGTTGGGATTGCTGAGGCTCTGGTTTTCTCGCTCTAGGTGCGTGGCAATGCTAAAATCGATGATTTTTATTTGATCGGTTTTGGGGTTGATAATAATATTCTGCGGTTTAATATCTTTATGAATAATCTTATTTTCATGCAGTTGAGCTAGGGTTTCTGCCAGATGAATTGCCAGACTCAGAAATTCGCTTATTTCAAGGTTTTTAGCTGCGATTAGGTTTTTCAGGGAGTCCCCCCCAAAATCTTCTAATGTCAGCGCCAGACCGTTATTATGCTTTTCCAAAGAGTGAGCTTTGATAATCCCTGCTATGTCCAGAGTTTTTAGGATTTTATATTCATGCCTCAACCGCGCGATTTCTTCTATTGTGGGATACTCGGCTTTGAGGGTTTTTACTATAACCGGAGTTAGGTCGGACTCTCTAACCCCGCGATAAATAACTGTATTGACACCTTCATGAATGGGCAACGATAAGAGTTTGTAACCGGGCAGCGTGGTTTTCATATTTGTTTTTTCGATGAGTCCGATTATTCTGGTGTGGAATTGATGGATGGGAACCTGAGACAGCGATGTTCGATCGCCTGTAGGGAAAAATTAAAGGAGCAGGGAATCATCTTATTAGCAAGTGGCAATATTTTCTCCGCTTATTCAATACTCAAGTGCATCCTGGTTTGAGGTTTAACTATCATTCTTCTGGTGGAGTTGGACAAGCAAGAAGGCGCATCCACATAAATTATCCGATCGCACTACCTCAATCATCTGTTTAAAGGTCTCTCGCTGTACTCCGCACAGATGCTTAAAGTTTTCAGAACTCAGGTTTTTTACATCCCAGTAGCTTACCTGTTTCAGCATGAATTATTTCAACTTACTATTATACCTCCTACTACAACATATTTGCAGAACTGCGACCGGGCGCGAGCGTTCGCGTCGTGCAAAACATTTGTATGAGAGCAGCATCTCCCAAAAATTGAATTAGAAGATAATCTTGGCAAAATGGTGATCCTTGATATAGAAACAGGCGGCTCTAAAGTTGATGAAAATGGTTTACACGCTGCTGATTACCTGAGTGCGAAACATCCAAATGCTAGACTTTTGGGTATCCCTATTGGATCTAACGTTGGGGCATCTCTAGGTGGTGTCATGGATGGTGTTTTTAAGTAATTTTACTTAGAGAGCTTGATAGATAGGCTAAAATTAATTTTATGGGATTTTGCTTAAAAGTCAAGCTGTTTGAGTTTAAATTTATGATAATCTTCACTGCGCTGGTTTAGAAAAATGCTGACACTGCTTTATATTATGTAGCCTATATTACAGGTTTCTAAGAGAGCGCATTCTCAAGGAGAAACTTTAGACGAGCTACAAGCAAACCTACGTGAAGCGATTGAAATACTGTTGGAAAATGAGAATATAGCCTTCCATCGTTCTTCAATTCAGTACGATCGCTCTTTTAGTTTCTAGCCTTATTGTTGTGCGAAGAGTGCCAGCTTTGATTGGGCGATCGCACGATCGTAAGTCGCGTTACAATTTAGTTCAAAACAAAATTATGTATGCTGACTGACCAAAACAAAGCAATCGTTCTCCAGTTCTACAAAGCGTTCGACGATCGCAAAATGGAACAAGCCTTAGAGCTTCTAGCGCCGAATTTTATTGCTCACATGGCGGGAATGCCAAAGCCATTGGACGGGGAGGGGTTCAAGCAGTTCGGGATGTCGTTTTATTTAGCTTTTAGTCAGGGTCAACACGTTTTTGATGAGGTCGTGGTTGCAGACAATAAAGTGGTGACGTGCGGAACGTTCACAGCAAAACACCTCGGAGAATTTCAGGGTCTGCCGCCAACGGACAAACAAATCAGCTTGGCGATTATGCACATCGATCGAGTCGAGAATGGCAAAATCGCGGAGCATTGGGGGCACGGCGATGCACTTGGATTAATGCAGCAGTTAGGGATTGTGTTCTTGCCGGGTCCAAAGTTACTACCGCACATTTTGAGAGGTGCTGCGTCCAAACTGTTTAAAAAATCCGCCCATAAATAAGATTGTCAGAGCTTGTAGTTGACAGTGGCACAACAAGTCATGGTAACAGTTACGTCGATCTCGCCGCATAACACATTGCGCCCTCACCGGAACAAAGCATGAATTATCTGTTGAATTACAATGGTTGTCGCCGTCCGGTTAGTCCAAACGCGCCCAAGAGCGATCGCAAAACCCAATACTTCAAAATTACCTGTGGATCGATATGTCGATGTCGGCTTCACAACATTAGGCCGATAATTCTAGAGTGTTTGATTTAATACTAAATGCTACGGATGTCGATCGGGCTACTATTTTTTATTTTCAAATCGATTTCTTATAACTCTTCTCGGGTGGCAGGAGAGCCCGCCTGAAAGCTTAAATTTAAATGTAGAACAGCTTGCAAATTTTTACTGCTCCATGAGGAAGCCAAAAAGATATATCATAACCTTAACCAGATCATTTCTTCCCAGATATGTTCTACTGTTCTAATCCAAGGTGTTCCCATCCTTTCAATCCCGACAACTCTAAATTTTGTCAAAGTTGCGGCAAGTCCGACCTCACGCCTCTATTCAGAAACCGCTACCGCGTGATTAGACTGTTGGGGGAAGGGGGATTTGGCAGAACTTATGAAGCGGTAGATACCGATCGCATGGACGATCCCTGCGTAATCAAGCAGTTTGTACCCCAATTTCAAGGAACCTCCGCACTTGAAAAAGCCACAGAATTGTTTAAAGCAGAAGCAAAACGACTTTACGAACTCGGCGAACATCCCCAAATTCCTCGATTAATTGCTTATTTTGAGCAAGACAAGCGACTTTATTTAGTACAAGAGTTAATTGAGGGGCAAACTTTACTAGCAGAATTAACTCAGCAGGGTGTTTTTAGCGAAGAAAAAATTTGGCAGTTACTCGCAGATGTACTGCCGATTTTGAAATTTGTGCACGATCGCAATGTCATTCACCGAGACATCAAACTTGAGAATATCATGCGCCGCCGCACCTCTGTTAGCTCATCCCTGCCAAAGGCGGGGAATTTTCGCAATTCAGCTTTCCGAAGAGGAGGGCGCGGAGAGTTAGTTTTGATAGATTTTGGCATTTCCAAACAAGTGACGGGCTCGCTGATGAGCCAAGTAGGCACGACGGTAGGAACGCCCGGATATTCGCCGATAGAACAAATGCGCGGTCAAGTTTTCCCCGGAAGCGATTTGTACAGTTTGGGAATAACTTGCCTAAGACTGCTAACTCAATGTTTGCCAAAACTTGACGGTTCCGATGACCTTTATGACCCGATAAACGGCGGCTGGATTTGGAGAGAACGGTTGCCAGTCGGCACAAAAGTCAGCAGCGAGTTGACAAAAATTTTAGATAAATTAATTGAAGATTATCTCAAAAATAGATATCAATCTGCTGATGAAGTAATCAAAGCTTTAAATCTCTATTCTTTACCTCCCCAACCCCCTTTTGTCAAGGGAGGACAACTTGCTTTAAATTCTGCTGTGACCAAGGGAGGCCCACTTGCTTTAAATTCTGTTGTGACAAAGGGAGGGTCACTTGCTATTAATACTCCGCTCAATCACAGCGGGCCAATCAATAGCCATATCTCTGTTAATCCCAGGGTGAAACCCAACCCCAATCCCCTTCCGAACAAGTCATCGCAGAGAACTGCCGCTGTCAAAAGCACTTTTGAGTTTCAGGTGGTGACAGTAGACAAGCGCGGGAAGCAAACTAATCTTAACAGCGGCAAAGCGCGTTTTTTTGAAGAACATCTTGGTAGCAGTACAGTGCTGGAAATGGTATTTGTTGCCGGCGGTACTTTCCTCATGGGTTCTCCAAAGCAGCGGGGTGACAGCGACGAAAAACCGCAGCACCCAGTAACTTTAAGATCTTTCTATATTAGCAAATTTCCAGTCACTCAGGCCCAGTGGACAGCAGTTGCAGCGCTGCCAGAAATTAAAATATTTCTCAATCCCGATGCTGCTCGTTTTAAAGGTGCAAATCGACCTGTAGAAAATGTATCTTGGTACGAGGCGGTGGAGTTTTGCGATCGACTTTCTCGCAAAACGGGTAAGAATTATCGCTTGCCTAGCGAAGCCCAATGGGAATATGCTTGCCGGGGGCAAACTACGGGGCCGTTTCACTTTGGGGAAACGATTACCAGTGAGTTAGCCAATTACAACGGAAATTCTAATTACGCTGATGCGCCGAAGGGAGTTTATCGCTTTCAAACGACAGATGTTGGCAGTTTTAAACCTAATGCTTTTGGATTGTACGATTTCCACGGTAATGTTTGGGAATGGTGCGCGGATTCTTGGCACAATAATTATAACGGTGCGCCTGCTGATGGCAGCGTTTGGGAATCGGACGGTGACTCTTCGCTGAGGTTGTTGCGGGGGGGTTCTTGGAACGATCATCCTCCCAATTGTCACAGCGCGTGCCGCCTCAGATATCAGCCGGATTGCAAGGCTAGTATTGTGGGTTTTCGAGTGGTTGTTTCTGTTGTTTAAGAATGGCTGTCACGCCTTTTTAGCTTAACTAAAACTTAACCAGCTAAAAACAGTTTCAACTGTCAATTCTAACTCAATTCCATTAAGTATTGGTAAATCACTTGCACCTTCGTACACTTCCACTCTTTGCCCGGGAAATACTGCTAAAATAATTTCTTCTTCTGGAATCATTAACCACCCCAATTCAGTACCTTGTTGCGAACAAGCAAGTAATTTAGCAAGCACTTTAGTTTGGCTTTGTTCGGGAGAAAGAATTTCGATCGCCCAGTCTGGATAAATTTCAAAACGGTTAGCAATGCTACCAGATGGTAGAAAGGGAATTCTTTCCCACCGGAATACTGCTAGATCTGGGACGAGTGATGCACCGCCAAAAGTGCAACGCAACTCTGGAAAAGCATAAGCAATTTTTGGTGTTTCGACTATTTGGTTGATGACATTACAAAGCTTACCCTGCAATCTGCTATGTTCACCTGGAGGTATGGGTTTTTGAATGATTTCTGCGTTGAGATATTCTGAAGCTGGCTCCGTTTCTGGAAGTTTTAGGAACTCGTCTAAGTTGGGCGATATTTTAATGACTGTAGTCATAGGTCAAGTAGATTTTAGATTTGAGATTTTAAATGGGATAAATATCAGAACCCCGACTGTTTAAAAGTCGGGGTTCTGATATCTATTCTGAAGGATAAATTATTGCCTTAACTAGCCTTCTTCTGAGGAGCCACTATGCGTTCCACACTCATAGCAGCTACGCTCAACGTCACCACAGCCATGCCCAGAATTGCCACAGGCTGCAACTTCTCATTGATAATTATGAACGCAAAAAGTCCCGTCATCGCCGGCCCCAAAGTGCCAATAACTGACGCTAAGGCTGCCCCCGCAAAGCGGATGGCAAAATTATTCAAAAGATAGCTAAACAGCGTCAGCACGCCTAAAACAACGCCTCCCACAATCAAACCGGGCCAAACATTTTGATCGATGTTAGGAGCAAAATTGTCCGACAGTGGCACCCACAAACTCAGGGCCGAAAATACAAAAATCGCGGCAAAATTAACTAAACTAAAAGGAATTGGGTGTAGCTTGCCCGCAGCCATTTGTGTCAGCAATACGTAACCTGCAAAGGTAATCCCAGAAGCCAGTGCGGCCATGACTCCCACCCCGACATTGCCACCGATCCGAGCAGGGGCAGCAAAACTCGGCGACCCAGCCAAAATTAGGCCTGCGGTAATTCCCAACATTGCCCAAAAGCCGACTGTGCTGGGGCGAGAGCCAAACAATATCCAAGAACCTAGTACAGTGACGATCGGATAAATAAAGAAAATCGTAATCGCAATCCCCGCTGGAATATTGCCGATCGCCAAATAAATCAAAACCTGAGATAAAAACAGAAAAAATGCGCTTCCTAAAACCTTGCCCCACAAAGCTCGATCGCCCGACTCGAACAACCGCCTAATATCTTTCCATACAGAAGGATACAGAAATGTCGCCAATATCGGCATCAAAGCCATCACCACGATCAGCCGCATCAACAAAATCAACAAAGAATTTCCAAAACCTGGAGTTACCACCCCCGGAAATTCAAACAACCCAAAAACCATCCGAGGATGTCTGCCTTTAATCAGAATTCTTAAACAAACATTAAACAGCGACAATACCACCGCCGAAGACAAAGCCAGCACCAAACCTGTCTGCACTTGAGAAGCTACTTTAGCGGGTGCCGTCGGTGGCGCTGAAGAAGGCTGTGGTAGGGGTTCCCGCGGCGTTTGCACAGGTGTTGGCTGGAGAAATTGCGGGCGAACAGAATTAACAGAATTAGTTGATTCCTCGACATAGGAATCTTGAGCATCGAAAGGATTCTCCAGATATTCTTCTTCTGATTCGAGTTCTTCCCTGATGCGGTTTACGAGATTTTGTAACAGCTCTTCCCCTTGCAGTTCCAGGGTTTTCATATTGTTGAGCCGCACGGAAAGCTCGCTTTCATAGCTGCTCAAATCTTGTTCCAGCATCTGGAAACTGCGATCGATCCTTTCATCCAATGCCGCCAGCAACTGCGAGGCCCGTTCGTCGTAGTTGCTCGGCGGCAGGGGTATTGGGAACTCGCCGCTGGGAATAGGGCTGCTGAGAGAATTTCCCGAGTTAGCGCTGAGTTCGTTGAACCGCTGCACCAACAAATCCTGCAAATTGTGAGCCAAAACTTGAGCCAACTGCTTGAGCCACAATTGCTGCTGCTGAATGTATCGCCCAGACAGAGATTCCATTTGCTGAGACTGCAATTTTCGATATTGCTCCCGGAGGTCTTCAATATCCTCAATCAGGTGATTTTTTTCAGTTTGCAGCCGAGTAATGTCTTGATTTAACTGGCCTTTGACATTTTCATGCAAAGCGTCCAGTTCTTGCATTACTGAGTGGAGGACTTCTTCTGCTGATTGTGCATCCTCTGGCTCGCCCTTTGACGAGTATACGTTCCGCTGCGCCATTAGCCTATAACCTCTAATTTAAACTGCACGTTCAGTGTTCTTAAGTATTTTGCCTGCATCAGGTCGCAAGTTATAGTGAGTGGATCTAAAAGATTGCGAACACTGTTTAATCAATAGTAGTCGCTAAGCTAGAAATGTGAGAAAATTGCGTGAAGCAAAGCTATCCCGCTCTTAATCCCCCCAAGAACACTTTGTGCAATAAGAAATCATACTACAGCTTGACCTCTCCACGGATTGCTCCCGGTAATTCTCGCATCTAACTTGGCCGATTGCACCCGAATCACAAGCCTAAGAGTCCGTTGGGCGACTAAATTTAATTGGGGGGTGGCACTCCTAGCCCCTTAACGGATAACTTGATCCTGCGGCCAGAAATCCGGTTTCTTTTGCCCGCCTTTCTCCCGCACTCCCGCACCCAGGTTTATGATTTTAACAGTTCCGATCTTTTGCTCGCGAAAGTTTTAAGAGGCGATCGCCCCCTCAAAAACTAACCCCGCGCCATCCAAAAATTAACACATCCCATCCTCGAAGAGCAACAGATATGGCATCCGAAATTTATGACAATTCCTTTACAAGCGATCGACAAAGCCTGAATATTTCTGAGGATGCGGAGGTGTGTGTCTTTCCGGCATCATTTGCCCAGCAGCGCTTATGGTTTCTCGACCAATTCGCACCGGACAACCCTTTCTATAATGTAGTAACAGCACTGCGCTTAACTGGTTCCCTCAACTTAACAGCCTTAGAGCAAACCTTCAACGAAATAGTGCAGCGACACGAAACTTTGCGAACCACTTTTGCAGCGGTATCAGGTCAACCAGTGCAAATAATCTCTGCTGCTTTCAAGACTCATTTAAAAGTATTAGACTTGCAAGATTTGCCGCCCGAACAACGGGAAACAGAAGCAAAGAAACTCTCCGCCGCCGAATCTCTTCGCCCTTTCAATTTATCCACCGGGCCGCTGATGCGAATCACCATCCTGCGGCTGACGGAGACCGAGCATATTCTATTGATAAATATGCACCATATAGCCTCCGATGATTGGTCGATAGGCGTGCTAATTCGAGAAATAGAAGCTATCTATACAGCTTCGATCGATCAACAGCCATCTCCCCTGCCAGATTTATCACTTCAATATGCCGATTTTGCCGAGTGGCAGCGCGAATGGCTGCAAGGTGAAGTATTAGAAAC
Source organism: Microcoleus sp. S13C4 (assembly GCF_036700865.1). Taxonomy (NCBI): domain Bacteria; kingdom Bacillati; phylum Cyanobacteriota; class Cyanophyceae; order Oscillatoriales; family Microcoleaceae; genus Microcoleus; species Microcoleus sp. S13C4. The sequence continues at coordinate 51,545 of NZ_JAUBPS010000034.1, read as the reverse complement.
TCAGCTAGCTTATTGGCGGCAGCAATTGCACGGGATTTCTGTGTTAAATTTGCCCACTGATCGCCCTGCACCAGCTCGGCAAAATTATCGCGGAAAAACTCAATATTTAGAACTGCCCAAAAAGCTGAAAGACGCACTTTTAGCGCTCTCGCAGCGAGAAGGAGCGACTTTATTTATGACAGTCCTCGCAGCATTTCAAACTTTGCTTTACCGTTACTCGCAACAAGAAGATATTGTGGTAGGTTCGCCGATCGCCAATCGCAACCGCAGCGAAATAGAAGCATTAATCGGCTTTTTTGTCAATACTTTAGTGCTGCGAACAGACTGCTCGGGAAACCCGACATTTCGAGATTTTTTGAGACGGGTGCAGGAAGTAACCCTGGGAGCTTACGCTCACCAAGATTTGCCTTTTGAGAAGCTAGTCGAGGAATTGCACCCAGAGCGATCGTTGAATCGCCACCCGCTATTTCAGGTGGTATTCGGGCTGCAAAATGGGCCGGTGGACGAGCTAGAATTGCCAGAATTAAAGTTGAGTTCTTTTCATTTGGAGACTCAAACAACCCGCTTTGATTTAGAGCTGCATTTGTGGGAAGCTTCGGATAAGTTTAGGAGCAGATACGGCGAACAGTGGAAAGATTCGGAAGGGCTCAGAGGCGTAGCTGTGTACAATACGGATTTATTTGATGAAGTTACGATCGCCCGAATGCTGAGGCATTTTAAAACGCTGCTGGAAAGCATTGTTGCTAATCCAGAACAAAGAATCGCTAACTTACCTTTATTGAGCGAGGATGAAGTGAATCAATTATTCAGAGAATGGAACGATACTCGCACAGATTATCCTCAAAATAAGTGCATTCATCAGTTATTTGAAGAGCGAGTCCAGCAGCATCTGGAGGATGTCGCCCTAACTTTCGACAGCCAGCACCTCACTTACAGAGAACTCAACAGTCGCAGCAACCAACTGGCGAATTACCTGCAAAAACTGGGCGTGGGGCCGGAGGTTTTAGTGGGGCTTTGTGCAAAGCGATCGATCGACCTAATTGTCGGGATGTTGGCTATACTGAAAGCGGGAGGAGCTTACCTACCGTTAGATCCGAGCTATCCGCGCGATCGGCTAAACTTGATGCTGGAAGATGCTCAAGTTAAAGTCTTGCTAATTCAGGATAAATTGATTGAGAATTTCCGAGACTTCTCAAACTCGGTGATTTACTTCGATCGCGACTGGGAAGACATAGCCAAAGAAAGCGCCGAAAATCCCGCCAACACCGTAACAGCAGACAACCTAGCTTACGTTATTTACACATCTGGCTCAACAGGAAAACCCAAGGGAGTTGCTGTCACCCACAAAGCAGTAAATCGGCTGGTACTCAACACCAACTATATAAAAATAGAACCTACCGATAAAATTGCCCAAGCATCAAACGCTTCATTCGATGCAGCCACATTCGAGATTTGGGGAGCCTTGCTTAACGGCGCTCAACTCGTGGGAATTAGCACAAATATTACCCTTTCGCCTCACGATTTAGCCTTAGAACTGCGCCAACAAGGCATCACCGTTTTGTTTTTAACAACTGCCTTATTTCAACAAATTGCTAGAGTTTTACCGCAAGCTTTTGATTCGCTGCGCTGCTTGCTGTTCGGGGGAGAAGCGGTCGATATGAGATGGGTTAAAAAAGTTCTCAAACAAAACCCAAGCACTCAATTAATTCACGTTTACGGGCCGACAGAAAATACCACATTTTCGGCTTATTATTGCGTGCAAGACGTACCAGAAACCGCAACATCTATCCCCATCGGCCGCCCGATCGCCAACACGCAAATTTATCTCCTTGATGCGGATTTGCAGCCGGTGGCGATCGGTGTTATAGGTCAATTGTACGTCGGCGGTGACGGATTGGCGAAAGGCTACCTCAACCAGCCTGATTTAACTGCTGCTGCATTCATTCCTAATCCTTTTAGCAATAAATTTGGTTCTAGCCTTTATAAAACAGGTGATTTAGGTCGCTATTTAGTTGACGGCAACATTGAGTTTTTAGGCCGCATTGACGACCAAGTAAAAATTCGCGGCTACCGCATCGAATTGGGAGAAATTGAAGCGGCTTTGTGCCAGCATCCACAAGTGCGCGAAGCAGTAGTAATTGTGAGCGAAGACATCCCAGGCGATAAACATTTGGTAGCTTATGTTATTCCTGACGGCCTTAAGGAAAAATCACAAATTCACAATCTAAAATCAAGTGAGTTGCGCCAATTTTTGAAAGAAAAGTTACCAGGATATATGGTTCCTGCAACTTATGCAGTGTTGGAGAATATGCCACTGACGCCTAATGGCAAAGTAGACCGCCGCGCCTTGCCTGATATAGATACAGACAGCGAGGATCTAACAGAAAATTATGTAGCGCCTCGGACCGATCTCGAAAATGCGATCGGGAAAATTTGGGCTAAGGTTTTGGGAAAACAGCAGGTTAGTATATACGATAATTTCTTTGAACTAGGCGGGCATTCCCTGCTAGCAACTCAGTTAATTTCTCGCATCCGAGACGTTTTGCAAGTCGAGTTACCTGTCAGCAATTTGTTTGAGGCTCCGACTGTGGCGAGTCTGGCAAAATACATTGAAACAATGCGCTGGGCGGCGACTGGTTTGGATACTCCTAGAACAGACGAAAATGAGCGAGAAGATGTGGAATTTTAAGGCTTTACTACATAATTGCTGGAGGATTTTGATTGTTTGGTGGAATTGGCGTCCGGCAGCATCTCACTTTTGCAGCCAAGCTAGAAATTGGAGTTTTGAGGCAGGAGGCAGGAGGCAGGAGGAAAGAGGAAGAAGGAAGGAGCCAGAAGAAGTGTTTTTACAAATATGAGATGCTCCCGGATGACAATCCTCCTCAAACCCTGATGGAGTAAAGATTGAGCATCGCTTATGCTAAAAAAAGATAGGCAGCCTTAACTCAACCGTATTGAATTATAGATAACATTCTAATTTAAACTGTTCCCAGCGATAGATGATCTCTAAATTTTTAAATTTTACTATCAAAGAACAGGCTAACCACTCAACATCAATGATAAAAACACTCATAAAAGTGGAATGATCCTAATAAAAACATGAGCTATCCTCTACCAAAAGCTTCCTTAATGCAAGTTCCCTCTAATTCGGGGATGCTGATGCTGGGAATGGCTGGCAGAGATGTGATAAAAACTGGTAGATAAATTCTACGCTCATGTGGTGGTCATCACTGTTTTTTCTTGGCAATAATCTGATAATGGCTCGGATTCGTTGTTATCAAGAAAAATTTGTGTAATTCATTGAAGTCAATTCATACCTTTTATTACAGTGAGAGCAGAAACTCATGGAAAATACATTGTTCGATCGCACATTCCGGGACAGCGAAGGCAATATTGTTATAGCTCAGCCGCCAAATCTACCACTGAGTGTCGGGATTGTAGCTAGTTTATTAAAGCTCATTGTTACAACAGGGCAAATTAATTTAGCGTTGGATCTAGTAGCTTTTGGTTCTTTGTTTACTTGGGCTTGGGAAGAATTATTTCAAGGCGTCAATTACTTTCGTAGAGCATTAGGTCTGATTGTGCTTGTCGGTCTGATTGCCTCGAAACTTTTATAAGGAAGTGAGCATAAACAAATCGGAACCACCATGATTTTACCTCAACAATCTACGCCAACTTTTATTTTGTTATTGGCATGATGAGTGAACTTTCAGATGTACAGATGACCTCGCGCTCGCTGAGGAGATTAGCTTGATTCCATAGCATTCTCTCCTTTCTCTTTAATACCGCAATTGTTGCCATGAGTATTCATACCATTGGCGGTTTAATTCAGTAATTACCGCAGATTTCACCTTTATAAACTACCCCCCAGAAGCCGAGTTTCTTGCGGAAACTCGGCTTCTGTGTACCTCCCTTATCTGAAAAGTGCTGTATAATGCTCTCTCAACAGCGAGTCATCCCGAAAATCCGAAATGATGTCCAACCAAGCGTCTGACCGTCTTAAACAAAATGCTGAAAAAATTATGGCGATGTGGGAGAAGCGGGCGCGTGAGGAAGTCGGTGCATCAACGCATCAAACTTCTCTTGTCTTGCAAGATTCCCTACCTCTGTACTTAAACCAACTGGTAGATGAACTCTCAAACAGAATTGTCAGGACATCTGCCCGAATCACAGCCGACGAGGTAGAAAGCACCCGGATTGGCAAGAAGCACGGGCATGAACGGGCGGGGTATGCTGACTACTCTATGACTCAACTCATTTTGGAGTATCAGATCCTCCGTCAAGTAATATTTCAAGTTTTAGAAGAAGAAGCACCTTTAGGAGTGGAGGATCGAGACATTATTATCGGCTCCCTTGAGCAAGCGGTTAATGACTCTGCCACTCAATTCTCCGAAACGCTGCGAGATATTCAAGAACTATTTATGGTGACGCTAACTCACGACCTCAGAAATCCCATCAATGTCGTAAAAATGGGAACTCAACTAACTCTGCGGCGGCTGGAACGAGGAGATACCCACGTGGATGTGGCGGCGAGGATGCTCAGTGCGATCAATCGGCTGGATTCCATGATTCAAAATCTGCTTGATGCGAGTCGGCTGCGGGCAGGGCAGAGCTTAAAGATGGAATTGGAAGAATGCGATTTTTTGATGCTAGTCCAAGACGTGGTAGAAGATTTGAGCTTCGCGTATGGAGATCGGTTTGTTGTGGTATCTGAGTCTGAAATTAGGGCTTTTTGCAGCCGTAAAGAAATACGGCGGGTGATTGAAAATTTAGCAATTAACGCTGTGAAATATGGTGCGCCTAGTACGCCGATTACACTCACACTCCAGCAAACAGAAACGCAGATCAGCCTTACTATCCATAATGAAGGCGAGCCGATCGCCCTAGACGCTCAATCCATCCTATTTCAACAATTTCGTCGAACCATTTGCGCTGAGGAGCAAACAGGCTGGGGATTAGGATTATTTTTAGCAAAAAATATTACTGAAGCCCATAAAGGGACACTTGCGGTTGAAAGTGCAGAGGGCAAGGGGACAAGCTTTATTATCAACTTACCTAAAGTTCTTCTTTAGTTGGCGACATTCAGACTAAGAATAAAAATAGGTTATAAAATAATGAATCCACAGTCCACATTTTGAGCTGACCCAGAGAGGAAGCGCTTCAGCAAAGGCGATCGCTCTACACCTGCTATTTTTAAGCCGTCTGTCGTGCGAAACAACGCCTTTCGGAATTGACAAATCAGAGATATATCTCAATACCGTTCAGTTAAGCCCGATCCCCCCTAGCCTCCCTTAAAAAAAGGGGGGGACAAGAACTTGCTCAAAGTCCCCCAACAATCAGGGGGATGCGAGGGGATCTCCGAGGAATAAACAGTTTTAACTGAACCTACAGGATTTTAACTCACATTTTTAGTCACGAAATTTCAGTGCAGAATGCCCTGACAGCTTCTGCAAACTGCTGGTTATGCTCCATTAATGCCATGTGTCCTCCTTTCTGTATAGTAACTAGCTCTGCTTGAGGTAATTCTGCTTTCATTCGCAGGCTAGCTGGGGGGGTAGTGGCGATATCTGAATCGCCGCATATTACCAACACAGGAATGTCAATTGATGGCAAAGTTTTTGTTTCGTCAAATTTGAGCATTCCCAGTGTGCCGCGAGCGAGAACGCCGGGAGAACCCAAGGCTGATAAGAAAGCTGAAAACTCTAATTGACCGCGCGTTTCAGTGCCTTTAAATCCCGATAATTCTACACTGATGTGCAGTGAACCATTGAGATAGCTCAGCCAAGTCATTCCCCACATAATGGGTTCAAGAGCTATGGTGAGGTAGAGCATAGGTTGGAGCAGCGGCTTTTGCAAAGCGCGTAATAAACGGCTAAAAATAGCGGTTTTGACGGGATTAGTATAAGTCGTATCTACCAGAATTAAACCAGCTACTCGGCTACCGAGAAGTTCTGGGAAAAGCCGACTGAATGTTAGAGCAATCATGCCGCCCATGCTGTGTCCGAGTAGGATAACAGGTTTAGTTCCTGCTATGGCAATTACGGCTTCGAGATCGCGGGCAAATTTTTCTAGGGAGTAGTCGCTATTTTTTGGTCGAGTGGATTTTCCTAGACCTGGAAGATCCCAAACAATCACTCGGAAGCGATCGGTTAGTTGTCGTTTTGCGTAATACCAAACCATACTGTTCGGCCCCCAACCGTGGGAGAGGATAATCGGCTGTCCGTCCTCTGGGCCGTAGAATTCTACTTGTAAAATAGTGCCATCAGGCCTCTCTACCCGCTGCACCGTACCCGTCCGCGTAGGCTTCGGTTCGTCAGCACCGGGGCGGCGGAACAACGGCAAACTGATAAAGCGGCCGCCAACAGACCAAAGAAGCATCAAGACTCCGCTGACTAAGTAGGAAATCCCTATAAGTTCGCCGATGTACCATTCATAGAGAATGTATATACCTCCGCCAAGTACCCCGACGGACAGCAGTCCCACCAGCCATAGGAACAGGAAATTGAAGGGCATGAACGGCATAAGCTGAAACCTTGGGTAGAATTTGGGTTGCGGATTAAAACAGAATCATACTCAGGTTAGGCCACAGTAAGCAAGCGGTAAGTTAAGCTCTTAATTTGTGCGCTGGTGGAATTTAATTTATTGATCTGCCCAAGTAATGACAGGATAACTCAAAATGCCCGAGCCAAAAATATCGAGTTCATCGCCAAATGCCAGAGATTCTGTCAGGGTGGAGTTAGTTGAGTTTTTATCTTACCTTCGCAGTCTAGATATTAATATTTTTATTGAGGGATCTCGCCTGCGCTGCAACGCTCCCGAAGGAATTATTACACCCGAACTGCGCGCGGAAATTTCTCAGAGAAAAACCGAAATAATTTCATTTTTAAAAGCAGCTAATCGTACTTCTAGTTTCACTCCTACACCGATTGTTCCTATGGGGCGGGACGGAAATCTACCGCTTTCCTTTGCACAGCAGCGCTTGTGGTTTCTCGACCAGTTAGTCCCGAACAATCCCTTTTATAATGTTCCCGCAGCATTGCGTTTAACAGGTTCGCTCAATTTTTCGGCGCTGCAACAAACCTTCAATGAAATTGTGCGCCGCCACGAAGCTTTACGCACGACTTTAGCAGTAGTTTCGGGCCAAGCTGTTCAGAGAATAGCTGCCGCTTTCCACCTCCCGATTAATGTAGTGGACTTGCGAAACTTGCCAAAGGAATCTCGACAAACTGAAGCAAACAGGCTCACTGCCCAGGAAGCTCAACGCTCTTTCAATTTGTCCAATGACTTGTTGCTGCGAGTCACATTATTGCAGTTAGATGATACCGAATATTTATTAATGCTGAATATGCACCACATTGTCTCCGATGGTTGGTCGATCGGAGTGCTAATCCAGGAGTTAGGTGCACTTTACACGGCATTTGCTAGCGAAAAACCTTCGCCTTTACCGTCTTTGTCGATCCAGTATGCTGATTTTGCAAAATGGCAGCGCGAATGGCTGCAAGGGGAAGTTTTAGAAACGCAGCTTGCTTACTGGCGGCAGCAGTTAAACGGTATTTCTATGCTAAATTTGCCTGCGGATCGACCCAGACCAGCAATTCAAAGTTACCGAGGCAAAAGGCAATTTTTGCAACTGCCAAAACAACTGAGCGAGGCTTTAGAAACGTTGAGCCAGCGCGAAGGAGTGACGCTGTTTATGACAATGCTGGCAGCTTTTAAAACGTTGCTTTACCATTACGCGCAGCAAGAAGATATTGTTGTAGGTTCGCCGATCGCCAATCGCAACCGCAGTGAAATTGAAGCATTAATCGGTTTTTTTGTCAACAGTTTGGTGCTGCGTACAGATTTGTCGGGAAATCCAACTTTTCGGGAACTTTTAAACCGAGTCAAAGAGGTAGCATTAGGAGCTTACGCTCACCAAGATTTGCCGTTTGAGAAGTTAGTAGAAGAACTGCACCCCGATCGCGCGTTGAACCAAAATCCCTTATTTCAGGTGGCGTTTGCGCTGCAAAACGCGCCGGGGAATCACTTAGAATTGCCAGAATTAACACTCAGCCCGCAGCAGTTAGATGTGGGTACAGCGCGGTTTGATTTGGAGTTTCATTTGTGGGAGCGATCGCCCAACAGCTCGGGAAGCAACCAATCGCCCAGCAATAAGCTGTGGGTTGATAGCTCCGAGGGCATCAGCGGCATGGTTATTTACAGCGCCGATTTATTTGATGAAGCTACGATTACCCGCCTGATCGGGCATTTTCAAACCTTGTTAGAAAGCATTGTGACAAATCCAGAACAGCGCATAGCAAACTTGCAATATTTGAGCGCCCAAGAGCGCGATCATTTGTTAGTTGAATGCAACAATACTCAGGCGGATTATCCGCAAGATTTGTGCATCCATCAGCTATTTGAAATGCAGGCGGATCGGACACCCGATGCGGTGGCGCTGGTATTTGGAGATGAGCGAGTCACCTATCGAGAGCTAAATCTCCGCAGCAACCAACTAGCACGTTATCTGCAAAAAATGGGGGTTGGGGCGGAAGTTTTAGTCGGGATTTGCTGCGGGCGATCGCTCGATCTGATCGTGGGGATGTTGGGTATCCTGAAAGCGGGAGGAGCTTACCTAATTTTAGATCCGAGCTATCCTGCTGAGCGATCGAGCTTTATGGTAAAAGATGCTCAATTATCTGTTGTGTTAACTCAGCAGCAATGGGTAGAGAATTTACGCTCGCCCAATTTACAGATAGTTTGTTTAGACACAGACTGGGAGATAATTTCCCAAGAAATCGCCGACAATCCCACCAGCGCAGCCACAGCGGAAAATCTGGTTTACGTGATTTACACCTCCGGTTCCACGGGAAAGCCGAAAGGAGTGGAAATTGAGCACGGGAGCTTGTTAAATCTCGTTTTTTGGCATCAAAGAGAGTTTGGGGTGTCAGCGGGCGATCGAGTAACACAAATTGCAGCGATCGGCTTTGATGCTTGCGGGTGGGAAATTTGGCCTTATCTCGCCGCAGGAGCTAGCATCTACTTTCCCGAAGATGACATCAGGCGAGATCCTGAAAAACTGCAAAACTGGTTAGTATCAAAAGCAATTACAATTAGCTTTTTGCCAACACCTTTAGCTGAGAAAGTTTTGCTATTAGATTGGCCTCAAACAACAGCGCTGCGAATCTTGCTCGCAGGCGGCGAAAAACTGCAACAACATCCTTTAAAATCCCATCCATTTAAGCTAGTAAATAATTACGGGCCAACCGAGAACACCGTCGTCACAACTTCCGGTTATATTCCTGCAACAGAGCAAACAGACATCGCCCCGACAATTGGCCGCCCCATTGCTAACACTCAAATCTACATATTAGACAAATATTTGCAGCCAGTACCAATGGGGGTTGTTGGCGAATTGTACATCGGCGGAAACGGACTCGCTCGCGGCTACCTCAACCGCCCAGATTTAACCGCACAACGCTTTATTGTCAATCCTTTTAAACCAAATTCAGGAGAGCGAATTTACAAAACTGGCGACTTAGTGCGCTACAGAGGCGATCGCAACCTTGAATTTTTAGGACGCATTGACGAACAAGTAAAAATTCGCGGTTTCCGCATCGAATTAGGAGAAATCGAGACAATATTAACTCAACATCCGGCCGTGCAGCAAACTGTAGCAATAGCTTCGGAAGATGGACAGGGAGATAAACGTTTAGTAGCTTATATTGCCCTGAATCCCGAATATAGCAATGCCAGCGAAAAAAACCAAATAATGCAATTGCAGGACGAACAGGTTTTGCAGTGGCAAATGCTCTACAATGAAACTTACAATCAACCTGCTGTTGAGTCAGATCCAACCTTTAACATTGTCGGCTGGAATAGCAGTTATACCAATCAGCCAATCCCAGCAGAACAGGTGCGCGAGTGGGCGAACAATCAAGCCGCCCAAATTTTAGCTTTGCAGCCTAGCCGAGTGTTAGAAATTGGCTGCGGCACAGGTTTGTTGCTGTTCCAAATTGCCCCTCGCTGCACTCAATATTGCGGTACAGACTTTTCACCTATTTCGCTCAACTATATTCAGCAGCACTTGGCAAATCAAGAGTTAGCTAATGTAACGCTACTTCAGAAAATGGCGACTGACTTTGAAGGAGTAGAGACAGCAGCTTTTGACGCAGTAATTCTAAACTCTGTCGTCCAATATTTCCCGAATATCGACTATCTCGTGCAGGTGCTAGAAGGTGCGGTGAAAGCAACTGCTCCCGGCGGCTTTATATTCATCGGAGATGTCCGCAGCTTGCCGTTGCTGGCAGCTTTTCACGCTTCGGTACAACTGTATCAAGCCGAACCTTCTCTCGCTGGAGAACAGTTGCAGCAGCGAGTACAAATGCAAGTTTTTCAAGAAACAGAGTTAGTTATTGAACCCGATTTTTTTAGCGCATTAAAGCACCGCTTTCCGCAGATTGAGGGCGTAGAGATGCAATTAATTCGCGGTAGTTATCACAATGAGTTAACTGATTTTCGGTACAATGCTATTCTGCATATTACGTCGGAAACAGCAGGCCCAAAATCATCGCCAAAAGGGGAGGGGCGCGCCGAAAAACGGCTGAATTGGTTGGAGGAAAATCAGAATCTGACTGTTACCAAGGTGCAACAAATATTATTGCAAAATGAACTCGATGTTTTAAGAATTGCTAATGTGCCTAATGCGCGGGTAATGGCAGCAGTTAAGGCGGCAGAATTGCTGTCTGTTGTCGATAAATTTCCCACAGCAGGTCAGTTGCAGAAAGCCGTGGAAAAAGTCGAGGATTTAGGAGTAGATCCTGAAGCGTGGTATGCTTTGGAAGTTCCGTATAATGTTAATATTAGTTGGTCTAACTCCGACAGTCAAGGGCGCTACGATGTAGTGTTTGCACGGGGCGAAACCAGAGATTTTGTGCCAGAAACCAGAAGCGATAACTTGCGTCCTTGGCGCTCTTATGCTAACAATCCCTTACAAGCTAAAGCAGCGCGTAAATTAGTGCCGCAGTTGCAGGCTTATCTAGCAGAAAAACTGCCGGAATATATGGTTCCGTCGGCTTTTGTGGTGCTGGAGTCACTACCGGTGACGGCTAACGGAAAGGTCGATCGCCTCGCTTTGCCTGTACCGGAGCCGATTAAGTTAGAATGGGCTGGCGGTTATGTTGCGCCTCAGACTTCTATTGAGGAAGTTTTAGTGAAAATATGGGCTGAGGTTTTGGGGATAAAGCGAGTGGGTATCCGGGACAATTTCTTTGAATTGGGAGGCCATTCGCTGCTGGCGACTCAGCTTGTTTCTAGAGTGCGAGATGCTTTCGGGGTAGAGTTGCCTTTGCGCCGCGTTTTTGAAGCACCGACAATTGCAGAATTATCTAAGATTGTTGAGAGTTTGAAAGAGAGCGATGCTAATATTAAAGCTCCTGCTTTAGTGGCGATTTCTCGGGACAGTCGGCGGATGAAGCTATCATCTTTTAATCAAGAAAGTAAATAAAAAGGAGCGCTGTTGAACAGGGTACACTTTCGATAAATATGCAGCAAGAAACAGAGGTTTTCGTCTTCCCCGCATCATTTGCCCAGCAGCGGCTTTGGTTCCTCAATCAATTAGCACCTGGCAATCCTTTCTACAATGTCTCAACAGCGCTCCGCTTAACAGGTTCCCTCAACTTAAAATCCTTAGAGCAAACCTTCAACGAAATTGTGCAGCGGCACGAAACTTTACGCACCACTTTTACGCTTTTGGAAGGGGAACTCGTACAAATTATTGCTCCCATTTTAACCGTATCCCTCCCCACAATAGACTTACAAAATCTCTCGCCAAATCAGCAGCAAACCGCAGCGCTGCAAATCGCAACCGATGCAGCGCAATGCCCTTTCGATTTAGCCGCCGGGCCGTTATTTAAAGTAACGCTGCTACAACTCAGTGAAACAGAACATATATTGTTGCTGAATTTACATCATATTGTGGCTGATGGTTGGTCGATTGGAGTGCTAATTCGAGAGCTGGGAACGCTATACACAGCATTTGTAAAAAATGAGCGATCGCACTTACCAGCACTGCCCGTGCAGTACGCCGACTTTGCAGAATGGCAGCACCAATGGTTGCAGGGCGAAGTATTAGAAACCCAGTTAGCTTATTGGCGGCAGCAGTTAAACGGAATTACCACACTCAATCTACCAACAGACAGGCAAAGACCTGCCGTTCCATCCTACCGAGGCGCTAAACAATTTATAACACTATCACCTGCTTTGAGCGAGGCGCTAAAGTCATTGAGCCAGCAAGAAAGCGCGACTTTATTTATCACTCTACTAGCCGCTTTTCAAACTTTGCTGTACCGCTATACAGGACAAGTAGATATTGCAGTAGGAACGCCGATCGCCAATCGCAACCTGAGCGAAGTAGAAGCATTAATCGGTTTTTTTGTCAACAGTTTGGTGCTGCGTGCAGATTTATCAGGAAATCCAACTTTTCGGGAACTATTGCATCGGGTAAAAAACGTCGCAATGGCAGCCTACGCGCACCAAGATTTGCCCTTCGAGAAGTTGGTTGAGGAAATGCACCCCGATCGCGAGTTGAGCCGCAACCCCCTATTTCAAGTTAGTTTCAGCCTGCAAAACACTCCTGTAGCAGCGCTAGAATTGCCGGGAATCCTTGGAGAGGCGATCGACTTTGACGCGGGAACCGCCAAGCTAGATTTAGAGTGCCACTTGTGGGAAGATGCAGGAAGTATTCAAGGGCAATTTGTCTACAGCACAGACTTATTTGATAGCGGCACAATTGCGCGCATGGCGGGACATTTCCAAACGCTGCTCGAAGCCATTGTTGCCAATTCCAAACAGCACCTCAGCGACTTGGCTTTGCTGACAGCGCCAGAATACCAGCAATTATTAATCGATTGGAATGACACTCACAGAGATTATCCGCAAAACCAATGTTTCCATCAGCTATTTGAAGAGCAAGTCGCCCGATCGCCCCATGCTGTCGCCGCCGTCTTTGAAAACCAGCAGTTAACCTACCGCCAACTCAACAGCCGAGCCAACCAACTTGCACGTTACTTGCGGCAATTGGGAGCAGCACCAGAAGTTTTAGTGGGCCTTTGTGTAGAACGTTCCTTAGATGCGATCGTCGGATTGCTAGGCATTATCAAAGCAGGCGCAGCCTACCTGCCTTTAGATCCAACTTATCCTCAAGAGCGGCTTAACTTCATGTTAGAAGATGCTCAGGTGTCGATTTTGGTAACTCAGCAGCACTTAGCAAAAAACTTGACGCAGCCGGAAAATTACGGAGTTTTTTCAGTAGTCTGTTTGGACTCCGACAGAGAAATTATCGCCCGACAAAGCCCAGAAAACCCAACTACAAATATCCTCCCAAAAAACCTAGCCTACGTCATTTACACATCTGGTTCAACCGGAAAACCCAAAGGCGTTTTGATCGAACATCGGGGACTCTACAACTTAGCCATAGCTCAAATAGAAGCTTTTAAATTAAACTCAAATCACCGCATTTTGCAATTCGCCTCCCTGAGTTTTGATGCCTCAATCTTTGAGATTGTCATGGCATTAGGAACCGGAGCAACACTTTACTGTGCCAAGAAAGAATCTTTGTTGCCCGGACAAACATTAATCCAATTTTTGCAGGATAATGCTATTACTCACGCTACCCTCCCGCCCTCGCTGCTAGCTGTCCTCCCAAACGCCGAACTTCCCGCACTGCAAACAATCATCTGTGCTGGCGAATCTTGTTCCCCGGATATTGTTAAACGCTGGGCTTCCCGGCGCAGATTTTTTAACGCTTACGGCCCTACAGAAGCTACAGTCTGGTCAAGTTTTGCCGAAATTGGCGATTCCCTGCGGGATAGCTTCGCTTCACACAAAAAACCGCCAATCGGCCGCCCAATAGCTAACACTCAACTCTATATTTTAGATAAAAATTTACAGCCTGTACCCGTTGGAATTCCCGGTGAATTGTACATCGGCGGCAGCGGATTGGCGCGAGGCTACCTAAACCGCCCCGAATTAACCGTCCAGCGATTTATTGCTAATCCGTTTAGCCAGAAAGCAGGAGAACGAATTTATAAAACTGGTGACTTAGCTCGCTATTTTCCCGACGGCAATATTGAGTTTTTAGGTCGCACTGACGAACAGGTAAAAATTCGCGGTTATCGAATAGAATTGGGAGAAATTGAAACGCTGCTGGTTCAGCATCCAGCAGTAAAAGAAGCAGCGGCGGTTGCTGCGGATGATTTGTCTGGCAACAAACGCCTAGTTGCTTATGTCGTCCCCAATCACAATCAGACGCTTAATCCTAGGGAAATACGCAATTTCCTCAAACAACAACTGCCCAATTACATGATTCCCAGTGCTTTTGTGGTGATGGATTTTCTGCCCCTAACTCCCAATGGCAAAATTGATCGCCTGCGCCTACCTGCACCGGGAAATCTAACTAGCAATTCAATAGATAAAAGCTGCATTGCACCTCGCACACCAACCGAGTCAGCCCTCGCCCAAATTTGGGCCACAATCCTCAACGCAGAGTGCGTTGGCATTGGCGATAACTTCTTCGATTTGGGTGGAGATTCCCTGCTGGCAATCCGCCTCATCAATGAGATTAACCAGCAATTTGAGCGCGAGTTGCCGCTGTCTGCTCTTTTTTTAAATCCGACAATTGAAGGTTTAGCCGATTTGCTATCTTCAGAAACAAATTCTCTGGAATGGTCGCCTTTAGTTGCAATTAAGCCTCGCGGTAAAAATCCCCCGTTTTTCTGCATCCATCCCATCTTTGGTGTTGTATTTCCTTATTGCGAGTTAGCGTTTCAGCTAGGAGAAAATCAACCGTTTTACGGGCTGCAACCAAAGGGTATTGACGGCGAAAGTTCTCCGTTAACTAGCATTGAAGACATGGCGAATGATTACATCGCAGCCTTGCGTACCGTTCAACCAAAAGGGCCTTATTTTTTAGGAGGCTGGTCTTTTGGAGGTTTGGTTGCTTTTGAGATGGCTCAACAGTTGCTGGCAGCGGGGGATGAAGTGGCTTTACTTGCTGTGCTGGATACTTTAGCTCCGGTTTCTGCTAACAAACCTTCTTTTTGGGACGGTTGCAAGTTTATTCTGACTACTGTTTCGCGCTCTATATGGCCTTTTGTAGTAGATTATTTTCGCTTGGTGGCTGCTGCGGAAAATGTTCAAAGTGGCGGTATGGCTGCCAAATTTCCGAAATTAAATAAGATGCTTAATTTGGCAGCTAATTTGTTGCATCGCTGGAATTGGAAACAGGCAGTTATGGTTAGCATCCTATCTCAGGAGTCAAAAGAACGGAGCTGGCGCGAGCTGGCAATCCCCTCGATGTTAACTGTATTTCAGGCTAATAGTCAAGCAACTCTCAGCTATATACCGAAAATTTATCCGAAGCGAATTACTCTGTTTAGATCGAGGGAACAGCTAAGCATGAGTAATCAAGATCCGACTCTTGGCTGGAGCGAATTAACGGCCCAAAAAGTAGAGGTGATTAGTGTTCCTGGGAATCACCTGACTATGTTGAGAAAACCCTGCGTCGAGGTGCTGGCTCAACAGCTAAAGCATTGCTTGGAGAAGGAATTAAGTGATTGAGTGGCCCGCGTGCTGGTGTGCCGCAACCGGGCTTGATGTGCGAAAGCGCTATTAGTCCTGAATCCGATCTTCATCTGCGTGAATCAGCGTCCATCCATTGTCATCTGCGGTTTACATTCTCTTTCTTTAACCGCAGATGAGGGCAGATAAACACAGATTAACGCAGATGAATTCTATCAATTTCGGTTGCACCATTCATCTAAAATCTAAAATTGCCCAATGGATTGCGCGATGCTGAAGATGATAGCAGCCAAACCTGCTGCGATCGGAATTGTCACTAGCCAAGCCGAACCAATTGACAGCAAAGTTTGCAAGCGTACTGTTTTCCAAGCTTTGATCAGGCCGACTCCGACGACTGCACCGACTAAAGCGTGGGATGTGGAAACTGGCAAACCGAAGCGGGATGCTAGCAAGACTGTGGTGGCTGTGGCTAATTCCGCGCAAAATCCGCCGCTTGGTTGGAGTTCGATGATCTTTTCGCCGACTGTGGCAATTACCTTTCCGCCCCAGATGGCTAAACCGATGACTATTCCTGCGCCTCCGAGGACTAAAATCCACAGGGGAACGCTGAAATCTTCTGAGGGAAAGGAACCTGTGCGCCGGATGTAGGCGATCGCAGCTAGGGGAGCAACTGCATTGCCTACGTCGTTGGAACCGTGGGAAAATGCTACAAAACAGGCGCTTAAGACTTGAAATCTCGCCATTTGTTGCTCGATGAGAGAATGACGTAGTGTCGGAGTGGGGGAGGAGTTTGTACTTGCGCCGAATCCCTTATCTCCTTTTCCTTCTTCCTTCTTCCTTCTTTCTTCTTCCTTCTCAACTGATTCTAATTTCTTCCAGCTATTGAGTGTCAGGACGATCGCGCCAATACTCCCGATGCCAATGACAATATCGTGAATTGGCAGATTCCAGCCAAATCGATCGTGCGCGGCGGCGATCGCCCCTGTCTGCACCAAAGCGACATTCACAACAGACGGCAGTACAATTACGCCAAATACGCTCAGCATTGCTGCACTCAGCCAAGGTATCCACTCGCGCATTTGAGATAGAGGATCTGGCCGATCGAGAATCGAATACTTCACGACACTGTAAAATAGTGCGGCTAAAGCACCGCTAGCAAAAGGTGTCGCCACCCAAGTTAGGGAGATGGTGCCGATGGTTCCCCAATCAACTGCATTAATTCCGGCTGAAACACAGCTAAAACCCGCGATCGCGCCCACCACTGCATGGGATGAAGAAACCGGCAAACCTCGACTGGTAGCGATTTGCAGCCATATCCCGCAAGCTATCAGCACTGACACCATCCCGATTAAAAATACTTGCGGTTTGGCCACGAACACATCTGCATTCACCACTCCTGTTGCCAGAGTTTCGGAAACTCCTTGCCCGAACAGCACTGCGCCGGAAAACTCCAGTATGCCTGCAACAATTATTGCCTGCCGCAGCGTTAGCGCCTTCGAGCCTACGGATGTTCCCATCGAGTTAGCGACATCGTTGGCCCCCAAGTTGGCGGCGACGTACAAGGCCAGTGCAGCAATTGCCCCCAGTTGCAGAAATAGGACCTCAGAGGTATTTAACATAGAATTTTTGTGACATAAAACGGGCATTTCGATATATGATAAGGGATTGTGAGTTTTGGTAAATCCCATGAAAGGCGCAGAAATAATCCGTTCAATCGAGACGGCAGAAATAAATAGAGTCAAGGTAGAACTCAGCAAAGTTCTTCCCGAAATTTACGTGGGCGACACAGTGCGAGTCGGCGTAAGAATTAAAGAGGGTAACAAAGAACGGGTTCAGCCCTACGAAGGGACTGTGATTGCCATGCGTAACGGCGGGATTAATGAAACAATCACCGTCCGCCGCGTGTTTCAGGGCGTAGGAGTGGAACGGGTGTTTTTGATTCACTCGCCCCGCATCGCCACGATCCAAGTGATGCGCCGCGGGAAAGTCCGCAGAGCAAAACTTTACTACCTGCGCGATCGGGTGGGCAAAGCTACTCGCGTCAAACAGCGGTTCGATCGCTCCCTGTAGGAATGCACCCAGCTTCCCCTTGGTTCATGGTTCATGGGAAATTGAAAAAAATCAAAAAAAAGTTTTCCATTTACGAGCGCACTGTGTTAAAATAGAAATCTAGGGGTTAAGCGAATTTCAGCAACCTCACCTGTGCGCTCTTAGTTCAGTTGGTAGAACGCAGGTCTCCAAAACCTGATGTCGGGGGTTCAAGTCCTCCAGGGCGCGCTGAATCACCAAACTTTAAATTCTGCCCGAAAGCGCCCGGATTATTGGCTGGCAACAGTCAAAACCGCAAACTTTCGGGTAGAATTAATTTTTGTGGGCGGTTCGCAAAAAATGCCATCAACAAATGCTCGGTGTGGCTTCTTGATCGTCGGTTTCGGCGATCGGCATTTACGCCGTTGATTGGTTGGGCTTGTAAAAAATTCGTGGCTTTGGATTTGAGATTTTGGACTTGAGCGTAAGTGGTTAGTGTCAAAAAATCAGAGAGCCGCGGGCCACTCACACCATCTAAAATCTAAAATCTAAAATCGCAAGGGGGATTAAATCGTGGCGAAAAAAGACGAAGCTCAAGAAACTCAAGAAATAACGGCGCCTGGGTTTAACCCTGCGGGTTTTTTTAAGGAAACTAGAGAAGAACTCGACAAAGTGGTTTGGCCGAGCCGGCAGCAGCTAATCAGCGAGTCTTTGGCCGTGCTTTTGATGGTAATCCTCTCAGCAAGCCTGATCTATTTTGTGGATAATTTTTTTAACTGGGGCGCGGGAAAGGTGTTTGGGCCATGACTTTTGCATCAGAAGAATCTGAGTATTCCACAGAAGCGACGGGACAGGCAGCATCGCCAGATGTGCCGGAGATTGATGCTCGCTGGTATGCTGTTCAAGTTGCCTCGGGCTGCGAAAAGCGCGTGAAGGCCAACTTGGATCAGCGGATTCAAACTTTGGATGTTGCCGATCGCATTGTTCAAGTAGAAATTCCGCAAACTCCGGCGATCAAAGTCGGCAAAGACGGTTCCAGGCGGCAGTCAGATGAAAAAATCTTTCCCGGCTACGTACTCATCCGTATGTTTATGGACGAGGATACGTGGCAGGTGATCAAGAATACCCCGAATGTAATTAATTTTGTCGGGGCAGAGCAGAAACGCCGCTACGGGCGCGGCAGGGGTCACGTCAAACCGCTACCTCTGAGTCATTCGGAAGTAGAACGGATCTTCAGAAACGCTCAGGAATCAGAACCAGTTGTCAAAGTATCGATGTCTGCTGGAGACCACGTTGTGGTACTTTCCGGGCCGTTTAAGGATTTTGAAGGTGATGTGATTGAAGTTAGCCCGGAACGAAACAAGCTCAAAGTTTTACTCTCGATTTTTGGGCGCGATACGCCTGTAGAATTGGAGTTCAATCAGGTTCAGAAACAGAACTAACTAATGGCAAAGAAAGTTGTTGCAGTAATTAAGTTGGCGATTACGGCGGGAAAAGCCAACCCAGCTCCTCCGATCGGCCCAGCCCTGGGTCAGCACGGCGTCAATATTATGATGTTTTGCAAGGAGTACAATGCTAGAACCGCAGACCAAGCAGGTCTAGTGGTTCCGGTAGAAATTTCGGTTTTTGAAGACCGCAGTTTTACGTTTATTCTCAAAACCCCGCCGGCGTCGGTTTTGATTCAAAAAGCGGCTGGCATTGCTAAGGGTTCGGGAGAACCTAACCGCAAGCAAGTAGGGACGATTACACAGGCTCAGTTACGAGAAATCGCTGAAACCAAAATGCCTGACCTCAATGCTAATGATGTTGAGGCTGCTATGAAAATTGTGGCAGGAACGGCTAAAAATATGGGCGTGGCGATCGCGGATTAAAGTCAGTTGTCAGTTGTCAGTTGACAGTTGGGAGTTGTCAGTAATTCAGGATTTTGAAGCTAAAATCTTCAAGCTCAAATCGCAAATCCTAAGTCGGTTCAGGGGGAGAAGCAAAGCTTCGCTAGTAACCGAAAACGAGTAGATTTTAAGATTGTCCGATAGGTTCAATCTAAAATCTAAAATCTAAAATCTAAAATCGACTGACCCCAGGAGATAACAATGGCAAAGAAAGTATCACGAAGACTGCAAGAACTTCAAAAGAAAGTTGAAGACAGACCTTATCTACCGCTGGAAGCTCTGCAACTTTTGAAAGAAACAGCAACCGCTAAGTTTGGCGAAGCTGCTGAAGCTCACATCCGTTTGGGAATTGACCCGAAATATACTGACCAACAGTTGCGGACAACTGTATCGCTACCAAAAGGAACTGGTCAAGTAGTCAGAATTGCGGTGATTGCTAAGGGCGAAAAAGTTAAAGAAGCTCTGAGTGCCGGCGCGGATATTGCTGGTTCTGAAGAGTTGATCGATGAAATTCAGAAGGGCATGATGGACTTCGATTGCCTGATTGCTACCCCAGACGTGATGCCGTTGGTGGCAAAATTGGGTCGGTTGTTGGGCCCGCGTGGTTTGATGCCTTCTCCGAAAGGTGGCACGGTGACGACTGACCTTGCTCAGGCGATCAACGAGTTTAAAGGTGGTAAACTAGAATTCCGTGCCGATCGAACTGGCATCGTTCATGTTATGTTTGGCAAGGCAGCTTTCTCAGCGGAAGATTTGCTGGTCAACCTTCATGCTTTGCAAGAAACTGTTGACCGCAACCGTCCTTCTGGTGCTAAAGGTCGCTACTGGCGTAGTTTGTACGTATCCGCAACAATGGGCCCGTCGATCGAAGTCGATATCAGTGCCCTGCGCGATACCAAACTTGATGCTGCGTAGAAAGAATTAAGCAGAAGGCAGAAGGTAAAAGACAGCTTCGGCTGTCTGTGTAAATCTCTCACAAGATTTGCGTCATAGCCTTGCTATGTCTGCCTTCTAGTGATAGCCTAATCAAAAATCAATAAGCTGAAGACCGCAGGTGCCGATCGCTTAATTTCCTGCCGAGGCTGAAGAAATAAAAACTCAAGATTCAAAGATTAAAAATTTTCTATTTTTAATTCTGACTTGTTAATTTTTAATTCTCTGCCCCGGCTCGAAGGTCGGGGTTTTTGACGGGCAATTTTCGATCCTAAAAGGAGGTGAAATAAGTATGGGCAAAACTTTAGCAGTAAAAAATGAGATTATTGCAGACCTCAAGCAAACCTTGAGCGAATCTCAATTGGCGATCGTGATTGACTACACAGGCTTAACTGTTGCTGAAATTACAGATTTGCGTCGGCGTTTGCGTCCGAAAGGCAGCAGTTGCCAAGTGGCAAAAAACACGCTGATGCGAATTGCGGTTGAAGGCAACGAAACCTGGCAGCCGATCCAGGAATTGCTGACCGGTACGTCGGCGTTTCTGTTCGTGCAAGAAGATATTGGCGGCGCGATTAAAGCTTACCAAGAATTCCAAAAAGTCTCTAAGAAGACTGAACTTCGCGGCGGCGTGATGGAAGGACGGGTGCTGAAAGAAGCTGATGTTAAAGCATTAGCTGATCTGCCGTCGAAAGAACAACTCATGGCTCAAATTGCTGGCGCTATCAACGGTGTCGCAACCAAGTTGGCTGTGGGTATCAATCAAGTTCCTACTTCGATCGCTCGCGGTCTTAAAGCTTATGCTGAAAAAGACGGCGATTCAGCAGCAGTAGAAGCAGAAGCACCAGCAGAAGCTGAAGCAGAAGCACCAGCACAACCTGAAGCAGAAGCACCAGCAGAAGCTGAAAGCACATCTGCGTAAGTCATTAGTAATTAGTCACGAGTCAAGAGTCGTTAGTTTTGAGAAACAAACTCATGACTGGAGACGAGAAACTCATAATTAATGAGCAATCCACAATCCACAATCCACAATCTACAATCGAACTAGGAGTTCAAACAATGTCTACTGCAACTGATGAAATCTTGGACAAACTTAAGTCTTTAACTTTGCTCGAAGCATCTGAATTGGTCAAGCAAATTGAAGAAGCTTTCGGCGTCAGCGCCGCTGCTCCTGTAGGCGGCATGATGATGATGCCCGGTATGGCTGGTGGAGCCGCTCCTGAACCAGTAGAAGAGCAAACCGAGTTTACTGTCATGCTGGAAGAAGTTCCTGCTGACAAGAAAATCGCTATTCTGAAGGAAGTCCGCGCAATTACTGGTCTGGGCCTGAAGGAAGCAAAAGACTTGGTAGAAGCCGCACCGAAGGCAGTTAAGGAAGCTATTGCTAAGGAAGCTGCTGAAGAAATGAAGAAACAGCTTGAAGCTGTGGGCGCAAAGATTTCTATCAAGTAGTCAGAGAATGTAGTTGATATCAATTCCGGTGACACCGGAATGATGGTTAACACTTAACAGTTAACTGTTAACTATTCCCTAAAATTAATCGCGCGATAGTTACATCTCTCGCGCGATTAATTTTAGGGGTAGGGAAACGGCATTGCCGTGTCCTATTAGATTTTAGAGGTGGCTGCCATTTGCCGCACGACTGTTAAAGCAGAATAGGAAACACCGGCAGTGCCTTCTCCGGGATGGGTGGAGTCGCCTACTAACCACAAATTTTTAATTGGTGTGCGGTTGGCAAATCCGAAGGGGCCGAAGGTTGGTATTCGCTGCCCGATGCCACCCACAACGCCTCTATCTCTGGCTGTGTAGCGGGCAAAGGTGCGGGGTGTGGCGGCTTCTTGGTGTACGATCGCCTCTGGCGTCAAATTGAAATATTCGCTCAAACGCGCGATCGCCCCTGCGGTATATTTTTGCTTTAATCCTTCATAATCAACCGAATTCCACCACATTCGAGTATCAGTAAATGATGAAGCGATAATTGTCGCCATTCCCTTCGGTGCTCGGCCATCTCCCGGATGGCTGACAGAAACAAATAATGAATTATTCTCCCCAATCTCGCCGTCGTAATCGTAGAGAAACTGAAGGTGCGGCGGACAATTGGCCGGAATTGCGCTTTCATGTACTCCCAAATAGATGACAAATGCACCGGATGCGGGCGGCAATTTATCGACTCGATATTTGTAGCCTGCCATTTGATTTGGGAGTTGGTTTGTTGTCTTTGAAGTATCTGATTTAACCGATAAATTCTCTGTTAAATTTCCGACAATCGGCTCGCTTGACAACAATTTTACTAAATTTTGCGCGGTCACGTTGGCAACAATGCGATCGGCAGTTTCTGTCCAAACTTCCCCGGTTTTTTGATTGCGAATCACTGTACCGGTTGCTTTGCCGTTGGCGCTGACAATACTTTCAACTGTATGCCGCAACAGGACTTTGCCGCCGTCTCGTTCGATCACCTCTACAAGTCGATCGCTCAATACCTGCATACTTCCTTGTAGATGATACAATCCCTGTGGCTCTTGCGAAACTCCTAAAGCTGTCGCCGCGTAAAGTAGCGCCGTTTCTTCGGTATCCACTTGAGAATATAATTTTAACTGCAAATCCAGAAAAGTTTTCAATCGCAAATTGTCTCCCAACCCGCAAAGCCGCAAAGCATCTCCCACTGTCATAAAAGTGAAAGGCAAAGTAATTAAAGTATCGGGGCGAACTGCTTGAATTAATTGCCAAAAATCCCAGAAGTTTCTGGGCGGTAAAACTGGATCGCGCCCTTGAAATTTCCAGCTAGCTTTGAACAATGCCGACAATAATTGCCAAAAAGGTTCGCTTCCAGGAAACTGCCGCTGCCTTTCTTCCTGCCACTTTTGCGGATCTCGCCACACGCTAATCGGTGCGGTTTCTCCCGGCAAAAACACCGCACAAGCGGGATCGCAGGGTGTCGCGGCGGGAAGTTCTATGTCTAATTCTGAGAATATTCGGTGGTGAATGCCTCCGGGTTCCAATCCTGCAACCTGCGTGGCGCCGACATCGAAGGTAAAGCCTTTGCGTTTGAAGGTGGAAGCGCATCCGCCGGGGATGATCGCCTGGTCTAAGACTAGCACTTTGTATCCTCTGCGGGCTAGCAGGGCGGCGGCTGTTAGCCCGCCGATGCCGCCTCCAATTACCGTGACGCGGCCCTTAGTGTCTGCTGGATTGGATTTGCCAAAAGGGGTGCGATCGCCTCTCATAATTTATTTTTTGTAATATTTCTTAATAGTATGCTCACATTTTGCAATAAAAAGCTCTTGTAGCGACAGGTTGAAATCTATCGCTACAAGAGCACTGGTCCGAGTTGACAGGACATTTCAGGGGTAAGGTGCAGCCGGATCGCCCCAAGCAACCCGAGTTTTTGCCGTAGCCGATTGGAGAATCAGGGACGCCGCCACTTGTTGAGATAAGCTTCGCCAATCCCAGCCACAGCCTGCATTTGAGCTAGCTGTTCCCGTAAAGCTTTGATGGTTCTTAGCTGTTCTTGAGACTGTTGCTGCAAAGCGTCGTAATTTCGCTGTATCGCTGCACTCTGGTTCAATTGATTTTCCAGATATTGCAACTTGCTCAGTTGAACTTGGAAGTCGCCGATCGCACTTGACTTTTCTGCTAACTGATGCTGCAAAGATTCGTAGCTCGACTTCGACACGGTTTCCTGGAATTGGCTTTCGAGATTTTGCTTTTCGGTGGCGAATTGCTGCTGCAAAGATTCCAGA
>NZ_JAUBPS010000034.1:0-27300 GCF_036700865.1 Microcoleus sp. S13C4 | reverse complement strand
GCACTGGATTTTTCGGCTAGCTGTTGCTGAAACTCGTGTTCCCGGTGTTCTCTTTCGGCGAATTGCTGCTGCAAAGATTCCAGAGCACTGGATTTTTCGGCTAGCTGTTGCTGAAACTCGTGTTCCCGGTGTTCTCTTTCGGCGAATTGCTGCTGCAAAGAAGCGATCGAACTTTCGCGTTCACTCAACTGCTGCTGTAAACTTTCGTAACTTGACTTCGCTACTGTTTCCTGCAATTGGCTTTCGAGATTTTGCTTTTCGGTAGCTAATTGCTGCTGCAAAGAAGAGATCGAACTTTCGCGTTCAGCCAACTGCTGTTGTAAACTTTCGTAACTTGACTTCGCTACTGTTTCCTGCAATTGGCTTTCGAGATTTTGCTTTTCGGTAGCCAATTGCTGCTGCAAAGAAGCGATCGAACTTTCGCGTTCAGCCAACTGCTGTTGTAAACTTTCGTAACTCGACTTCGCTACTGTTTCCTGCAATTGGCTTTCGAGATTTTGCTTTTCGGTAGCCAATTGCTGCTGCAAAGAAGCGATCGAACTTTCGCGTTCAGCCAACTGCTGTTGTAAACTTTCGTAACTCGACTTCGCTACTGTTTCCTGCAATTGGCTTTCAAGATTTTGCTTTCCGGTAGCCAATTGCTGCTGCAAAGAAGCGATCGAACTTTCGCGTTCAGCCAATTGCTGTTGTAAACTTTCGTAACTTGACTTCGCTACTGTTTCCTGCAATTGGCTTTCGAGATTTTGCTTTTCGGTAGCTAATTCCTGCTGCAAAGAAGCGATCGAACTTTCGCGTTCAGCCAATTGCTGTTGTAAACTTTCGTAACTCGACTTCGCTACTGTTTCCTGCAATTGGCTTTCGAGATTTTGCTTTTCGGTAGCTAATTGCTGCTGCAAAGATTCGATCAAACTTTCGCGTTCCGTCAACTGCTGCTGTAAAGCTTCGTAACTTTCTTGGAGCGGATTTGGCTGTACGCTCACCGAGTCCGATAGAGTTTCTGCCGTTACAGCGTCATTAATTTCGCTTTCTTCGGCTGTTTCCCCTTGCAAGTCGGGGGCCTCTACCTGCGTTTCTTCACCTTTTTTCCAAGTGACAGTAACTTCCGTCTTGTCCTTAGAAATATCCAGAGCGCCTTGTGCCAAGCGTTCTAGGAGTTCCGACCTTGATATTCCGAGTTTTCGAGCGATCACGTTTAATCGATCGGCACTAGAAGAAGTCAGCGAAAGTCCGACTTTGACTTTGCTTTCTGAATTGGAACTAACTACATTGCGATTTTTTTTGACCATTGGCATTTTCCTCATGCCAACCTACACTTATTAGTATAGTGGCTGAAGCTTCTATTAAAATTAATTTTTGCTACTTACCAATTGTGGCAGCTTCCGTTCCCAATTGAACAAAAATCCTTGAATATACTCTTGCGTCCATTCCTCGCCGTAGAACCGCGTGAACATTCCCTGACCCGGGGTTTTTTCGTCACGATACCGCAGATAGCGCAGTTGAGCTTGTAAGCCGTTGTTTTAAAGCGAAGCTTCCAAAGTCGCACCTGCAACCCGATGATCTCGATCTTTTGCCAAATAGCTCACAGCAGCGCGAGCTTGAGGATTGTCAAATTTGCTTAGTGCGCGAGCAACTCGCAGCCGAATTCCCCAGTAATCCGAACTTACTAAAGGTAATAATTTCTGCAATGCCTCTTCTTGCTTCACAGTATTTGCCAGCAGACCCAATCCGTCAATTGCTGCTTCCTGAACTGGTAAATCTTCGCCGCCAAGACCGATCGCACAAATTTCAAATACTGCATCAGGACACTGCATTTCGTACAGCGGAGCCATAATGCTGCGGCGGACTAGCCAATTGTCATCGCGGCGAAAAGCTTCGACTAAATGAGAAATTGCCTCGGTTCCGAACCTTGACAAAGAGTTAGCGGCTTCGGCGCGCACGTTAGGGTCGCGATCGAACTGCATCATTTTTAACAGCGCCGCAAAAGCTTCCGCAGTTTGAATCTGCCGCAATCCCATCGCCACGAACGATCGCACCATAAACTCGCGATCGTCCACTTTGCTCAGCAACATCGGTAGCGCCACCGCAGAATCGCACTTTCTCAGAGCCGTTACCCCCCGCAGCCTCTCTTGAGAATCCGAACTTTGCAGCGCTGCTTGGATTTCGCTAATTTCCATAAGCCAATTATATATTTATTTTTGTTACGTTTCTTTACAATCTTAGCAAAAATTCCCGGATTTTAGGCAGATTTAAAAAAAGTTCACTGCTGAGCAAGAAATTTTGTGGTTATTTAAGCGAATTTTTTTATTAGTAATGAAGGCAATCAATACCCGATTTATTTGAGTATGCGGAGGCATTATTTATCTTTTTCAAGATGTGTTGACAGCCGATTTTTTTTTTACAAGCATCGGCTTGGTAGTAGTGCAGAACAGAATCATTTTTAACCCGAATTTCGGAGATAAAAGCGCAGTTTAAAACCCTAGTTTTCCCGCGCATAAAATCCCAAGTGATTGGCAATTGGACGTTCCTGCATGGGGATTTTATTCTGAATCGGAGCATTCAACAGTTTCGCTCCTGACGGCGATGCTACTGCAAAAGTTACCGACCCGCCGCCATCTAAATTTAGCACTGTCTCGGCTCCCAACTGCATGGAAATATCAGTTATTTCGCTCAATTTCAGCCCTTCACTGTAAAGCCTCTGCTTGCCGTCTGCCAGAATTAACCACAACTTGTCGCCTGTTTTGTCGATCGCGGCGACTGCACGGGGATATGGTTTATCCTGTTTGCGTTCTTCCTGACTTTGTGCTACGGGTTTACCATTTTTCACCAGCAAAGTATCTCCGGCAACTGCATAGGCTGTTCCCGCAGGACAAGTGCCGTTTTCGATTATTTGAGCGCGGTTTTTGGCATCAAAACAAAGGGCGGGAAAGCCTGAATGTGGTTGAGAATAAGCTTGGCTTTTGGCAATGGCGTGTCCGACATTATTTACTCGATCGCCACTGCGGGGATAGTAATCCCAAGGTGCTTCCTCGATGCAGGGATAAAAAAAATTGCCGTTGACTGCTAATTGCAATTTAAATGCTTTCAGGAATTCAGTAGCCGTGCGGGCATTGGTTTCTGTTAAATCGGGTGTTGGGTTTCCGGGAGTGACAAAAATTCCTATTCCCGGCGCTTGTAGGTCGATGCTAACCATGTGAATTAGCGTGGGACGCGGATTAGTCCGAAATTCCCTGCGGTAGGCTATTCCTTGAAAGAGCGATCGGGCTTCGCTTGTTTGTTCGGGGCGCAAAAAGTAGGGAATGTTGTAGAGTAGTATTGGTGCGAGCAATATTCCGAGACCGAGAATATGCGAAATTTGTTTGATCTTGGGCCGATAAGTCATACCATTTTAGATTTGAGATGGAGGACGGGAACAGTGACAGATTTATATATTTTCAACCATCCTGTACTAATATGAAGTATTCGGATTCCAATAATTTTAGCAATCAAATTTTACGAAATCGATCGTTCCAAGGACAAATTCTTAACGGTGCTGATTTCAGCGGTGCGGATGTTCGAGGCTGCAATTTTAGAAATGCTCAGTTAGCGGGTGCGAATTTTCTTGGTGCGAAAATCGGGCTTTCTCGGCGACAGATAGCTGTTTTGAGTGGTGGGGCGATCGCCATTGGTTTGGTTGTGGGCGATGTTCTGACTCGACTGATTTTGGGAACTCAAGGACAAGTACCGGGCTCTGGCAGTTGGCCTTTTGTTCTGTTGCTGTACGGGGTTTTGAGCGCTGCTGGTTTCGCTTCGGCGATCGCCAGCAAACAGCCAAAAACCTCAAAAGCGGGTAGATTGGCACAAACAATTTCTGCTATTCTATCAGGAGCTTTGTTGGGATTTTTCTATGCTGGCACTGCAACTAATAATAATTCCCAGGCTGCTCTTGCTGGAATGTCGATCGGCGGGGTGTTAATGTTTTTTGTGAGTTCCCGGATTCGTAGCCAATTTGCACAGGTTGTGATCGCATCGGCTGGAAGTGTGGCGACTTACGCAGCGGCTTTTTTGTTGAGTGCAACGGCGAGCGCTTTTCTGAGCACTCACAAACTGTTTTGGGGTATGTGTTTCGGTTTGCTGTCGCTGCTGTATCTTTGGTTTGCGTTTGTGTCTTTCTCGGCTATTGTTCGAGAGATTGGAAATGCTGAGGGTACTTCGTTCAGAGGGGCAAATCTCGCTGATGCTAAGTTCGATATAAATTACCTCAATCTAAAATCTAAAATTTAAAATCTAAAATTCCCCGACTGATATTCAAACAGCAATTGAGCCAGAAAGCGACGCTTTGCTGCAAACGGTGAGGGAGCAAATGGCGCTCGCCACTTTCAATCCCAACGACAGCGAACTGCTCAAAAAGATTGTCGAATGTATGGGAGATTTGCAGGGAATGATGAGGCTGAGTTTAGTCGATACATCATATCGCTGGCTATTGGTTTAGGTCACTATGGTTTTCTACTATTGGCATTATATCTGGGCGTTTATTCTCGGTTCGATCGCCCTAATTTACACTTAAACATTGAAAAGCGCTCGCCCTTGATTTTTCTCAAAGAATTCAAGGGCGAGCGCTCTAATCAAAGTATTTATCTCATATCAGAGATTTTTGTTGCAAGCTGTTTTTTTTGCATGAACAGCTTGATTAACGGAGAGGGAGGGATTCGAACCCTCGTTAAGTTGCCCTAAACACACTTTCCAGGCGTGCGCCTTCAACCGCTCGGCCACCTCTCCAGGGCTAAATTCATTCATTTAGCCACAGCTAAACTATCTTAGCAGAACAAATCTGATTTGGGAAGGGGTAACGACATAAATTTGCTGTTTAATATGGGTAGGGTGTGAAACGGGCAGGCTTGGGTTCTCCTCCCTGGGTCGCAAACCAATTCATTTCAAGGATATTGCCCCGCCAACCCCAATCTAAAATCTAAAATCTAAAATCTAAAATTCCATGACTAACTCTTACACAATTAAAATTCATAACAGACAGACAGGCGATCGCCACACCGTGCGAGTACCCGAAGACCGCTACATCCTGCAAAGCGCGGAAAACCAAGGAGTAGAATTGCCCTTTTCCTGCCGCAACGGCGCTTGTACAGCCTGTGCGGTGCGCGTCAACTCGGGAGAACTGCACCAGCCAGAAGCAATGGGGCTTTCGGTGGAACTGCAAAAAGAGGGTTATGCCCTGCTGTGCGTCAGCTATCCCCGTTCCAACATCGAGGTAGAGACGCAAGACGAAGACGAAGTGTACGAACTGCAATTCGGCCGCTACTTCGGCAAAGGTAAAGTTAGAGCCGGTTTGCCCTTGGATGAAGAATAAGGCAATTTGATAAATAATCAACTACCAATTATCCATGCTTTATCGATTATGTGCGATCGCCCTTTGTCTGTTGCTAGCTAGCTGCCAAAAACCAGAAATTCCGCAAGGTACGATCGCCAAAGTAGAAAGGGCCATCAGCGGCCAAACAATCGAAGTTATCAGTACAGCCGACAAAATAGCCTTATTAGAACAAATCAGGCTGATTGGTATTGATGCGCCGGATTTAAAACAGCAGCCTTGGGGAGAAGCAGCGAAACAAAGACTAGAACAGCTAATTGGGGGAAAACAGGTATTGTTAGAATCAGACATCGAACAAAAAGACCAGTTCGATCGCAAACTAGCCTACTTGTGGCAAGATAAAATTTTGCTCAACGAACTGCTAGTCAAAGAAGGTTATGCCCTCGCCTCGGTGCGATCGCCAAACACCAAATACCAGCAGCGACTCATCAACGCTCAAGAATGGGCGAGACTCATGGGTAAAGGCCTGTGGAATCCAGAACGAGCTTTGCGCCAAACTCCCGCAGAATTTCGCCAGCAAAATCGGAAATAATCATGAGTCATTAGTCATTAGTCAAGGACTAAAAACTCCTCAGTTATAACTAATAACTAATGAGCAATGATTTCATTCTTCCCTCTTCCTTCTTCCTTCTTCCTTCTTCCCTCTTCGTTCATGTCCTTCGCGTCTTCGCGGTTCGTACTTCCCTCTTCCTAATGACTGACAATCAACTGCAAAACTTCTTAGAAATAGCCACCGAAGCAGCCCTAGCCGCCGGTTCCGTCCTGAAATCTTTCTGCGGAAAATTAGAAAAAATTCAAGAAAAAGGTCGATCGGGCGATTTAGTCACAGAAGCCGACAAAGCCTCAGAAGCCGTCATCTTAGAAATTCTCGGCCGCCACGTACCCGACCACGCCATCCTCGCCGAAGAATCCGGCAAATTAGGGGATGCCAGCAGCAAATACCTGTGGGCGATCGACCCTTTGGACGGCACAACCAATTTTGCTCACCAATATCCTTTTTGGGCCGTGTCGATCGGACTTTTAATCGACGGCGCACCACAAATTGGAGTAATTTACGACCCTTTTCATAACGAATTGTTTCGGGCAGGCAAAGGATTGGGAGCAACCTGCAACCGTTCGCTGATCGAAGTTTCCCAAATCTCAGAATTGAGAACCAGTTTGCTAGTCACCGGCTTTGCCTACGATCGGCGCGAAACAGCAGACAATAATTATGCCGAATTCTGTCACCTCACCCACCTCACCCAAGGCGTGCGGCGCAGCGGTTCCGCATCCCTAGACCTGGCACACCTCGCGATGGGGCGATCGGACGGATACTGGGAACGGGGACTCGCCCCTTGGGACGTAGCAGCCGGTGTACTCATCGTCTCCGAAGCCGGAGGTCAAATTACAGCTTATGACGGCAGTGCCTTTGAGATGAACTCGGGTCGGATTTTGGCCACGAACGGCAAAATACACGCCGAACTCAGTGGCGCACTGCTAGCTGTTCCTCCGTTATCTTCCTGGGGGTAATGTACCCGCAGCAAGAGATCGGGGGTAGTACGGGGGTCAGAACCCCTTGACTCAAGCTACATTAAAGAATAGTGAAAAGCCAGGAAAGGAAGAGTAAAAGTTATGTCTTTTGAAATGACAAAAGGGCTGTTCAAGTATGACTTTACTGATCAGCACGCAATTTTGGGAATTCCCTTAGACGCCGAGTTTAACGACATCCGCAAGCGCTACATGAAAATCGCCCGCCGCTTGCATTCGGATACTTGCTCTTTTGAAAGCCAAGCCGATAAGGATTGGGCTAACCAATTTTTGTCAAAAGTAGTCAATCCGGCTTACAACAAATTTTCCAAGGAAAGCGATCGCAAAGAATACAGCCTGCTATTAGCAGCCATCGGAAAGCGCGTTGTTAAAGAACAGGCGAAAATGCACATTGAAAGCGAAGCAGCCAAACAGTTAGCTACCGCTCAAAATTGGGAAGAAGCTTACAAAACAGCAGTTAGCAAACTCGCTCTCAAGCAGTACGAATCAGTTAAGGAAACGCAAGAGGCGATCGATCAAATTAGCGAACTTAACATGGTGTACCTGCTGCGAAAAGAGCGCATGGGTGGTGGTGTTGGGGTTGCACCCGGTTCACCCATAAAAGATGCAACCCCACCCCCACCCCCACCCCCAACCCCAACCCCAACCCCAACTCCAACCCCGCCCAAAGACGACCCGCGGATCGAAGCCTATTGCCGCCGAGCTCAAGGATTTATGGACAGCAAAAATTACGCTAAAGCAAGTTTGGAGTTGAGGGAAGCCCTGAAGGGCGCCCCGAAACACAGCAAGGCTCACGCTATGTTAGCAATGTGTTATCTTGAACAAAATCAAGCCACAATGGCGAAACTTGAGATGAACAAAGCTTTGGCATCAAATCCTGAAGAACCGACGGCTTTGGAGGTTAAGAAAAAGCTGGAACAAGCTTCCGCAAAAGCCAAAAAAGGTGACGATAAACCAGGATTTTTTGCAAGTTTGTTTGGCGGGAAGAAGAAGTGAGAAGTGGTGAGTTGTGAGTCTGGAATAGTTAGAAATTGGTAAACTGCTCAGCAGTGGAGTGAGTTCGCTCAAAAGAATCAAGAGTTGGTGATATCACATCGGATCGCAGTCAGAATTATACCGTCAGTGCGATTGTCCCGCGAGATCGGATG
Organism: Microcoleus sp. S13C4; assembly: GCF_036700865.1. Classification (NCBI taxonomy): domain Bacteria; kingdom Bacillati; phylum Cyanobacteriota; class Cyanophyceae; order Oscillatoriales; family Microcoleaceae; genus Microcoleus; species Microcoleus sp. S13C4. The sequence goes on along the minus strand of NZ_JAUBPS010000034.1, from coordinate 19,269 downwards.
CTCCAGAAAGAACGGGACGATCGCACTGACGGGGAAAATGATTATTTCGATGCAAACGAAAACGATATGACGCCTTAATTTGTTAAAGTCGAATGTTAAGCAGGCCTCCTTCGACTTTAACACCGTCCCCTAAAGCTAAGCTTCTAAGCCCAATCTAAAATCTCAAATCTAAAATTGATATGACACCTTAATTTGTTAAAGTCGAAGGTTAAGCTTGCCTCCTTCGACTTTAACACCGTCCATAAAGCTAAGCTTCTAAGCCCAATCTAAAATCTAAAGTCTAAAATCTAAAATTGATATGGTTCACCAACCCCCATCCGGTGCAAGAGATTTATTGCCCCTTGACGTTGCTCAAAAAATTTCGATCGAACGGCGCTTGCAGCAGGTTTTTCACCGCTGGGGCTATCACCGGATTATTACTTCAACTCTAGAACGGCTGGAAACTTTGATGGCTGGGGGCGCGATCGACCGATCGACCTTAATTCAATTGCAAGACGCCGAGGATGGAGAACTTGGTTTGCGGCCGGAATTGACAGCATCCATCGCTCGGGCGGCTGCGATGCGGATGGCCGGGACTCGCTGGCAGCCTCAGCGCCTTTACTACAACGCTAACGTGTTCCGCAAAGGCCCAGATACTGGCTCAGGCGGGCAACAGGAGTTCTATCAAGCTGGGGTAGAGCTGCTCGGCGCGGGCGGGACGTTTGCGGATGCGGAAGTGCTGCTGCTGCTGTCAGAGTGCTTGCAGAGCTTGGAAATAGATGACTGGCATTTGGTTTTGGGAGAAGCGGGCTTGACTGCAACATTGCTAGAACCGTTTCCGCCAAACGTGCGCCAGAAAGTTCGGGGGGCGATCGCCAATCTCGATCGAATTGCCTTGGAAACTTTGCCGCTGTCAACCGAATTGCGAGAAAGAGCTCTGCTGTTATTTGACTTGCGCGGCCGCCCAGAAGAGGTGTTGCCAATTGTTGCCAAACTGGATTTAGATTTGCCGCAGCAATCGGCGTTAAACAATCTCAAATCGGCGATCGAATTGCTGCACCAATGCCAGTCAAAAATTCCCAATCTAAAATCCCACATTCACCTCGATTTGAGTTTAATTCAAACATTTGACTACTACACTGGAATTGTGTTTGAAGTTGTCAGCAGCAGCAAGACAGGACAGCGAGTTTTAGGACAAGGGGGACGCTACGACCAACTGTTGGGACTGTTCGACCCCCAAGGTCAAAATTCCCCCGGCATCGGGTTTTGTCTGAATATTGAAGATTTGCACCAAGTTTTGCTGACAGAGGGGCAATTGCCCACGGAGACACCAGCTAGCGAATGGTTGGTTGTGCCTCAAACTCCTGAAGCTGGGGCGGCGGCCTTTGATTATGCTCGCAAACTCCGAGAGTCTACTAACCTAGTTCGGGTGGAAATAGATTTAGAGAGTCGGGAGACAGCAGAGTCGGCGCGGGAATACGCGCGCGATCGACGAATTGCTCAAATTGCTTGGGTAAATGCTGAAGGATTGCCAACAATTGAAACGGTAAATTAGGCTAATTGGTAATTAGTAATTAGTAGTTGGTAATTGGTTAAAAATCACCCGATATGATATTATGTATCCTGCTGATTGAGAGAAGGTTTTGCCAATTGCTAATTGCTAATTCCCTATCTAACTAAAATCTTTTGAGAGAACACTATGGCACACACTATTGTTACGAATATTTGCGAGGGAGTTGCGGATTGCGTCGGCGCTTGTCCGGTTGCTTGTATTCACCCCGGTCCCGGCAAAAATGTCAAGGGTACTGATTGGTTTTGGATTGATTTTGATACCTGTATTGACTGCGGTATTTGTTTGCAGGTGTGTCCTGTCGAAAAAGCGATCGTTCCAGATGAACGGCCTGAGTTGCAGCAAACTCCCTCTTAATTGCAATTGAGGGCTAGATAGCTACATTAACTAAGGGGTAAGGTGCGCGGTTCGGCGCACCTTACATTCACTTTTTGTGCGAACCGCAGAGGGCGCAAAGGGCGCAGAGAAGAAGGGTGAGAAATATTGCAACAATCTAATTTTTAAATCTATAAGTGAGGTAATTAATTAGGTTACTTTTGTGAGTTATTTCTCTTCCCTTATCTTGTCTTCCTTCGTGCCCTTCGCGTCTTCGCGGTTCGTTTAATAAAAAGCCCGATCGCACTTTACAAAAAAACCTACCATAAAATCCTATGCAGCCGATCGCACTTTCCGACTCTCACATTTTATCCATCCGCACCCACGCCGAAAGCGCTTATCCTGAAGAATGCTGCGGTTTGTTGCTCGGTCGAGTTACTGGCGATGTTAAAACTGTGGTAGAAGTTTGGCCGACTGACAATGCTTGGAGTTCTGAGGCTGAAGAGAATTGGCCGGAACAAAAAGACTTGACAGAAAGACGCAGATATGCTATAAGACCCGAAGATATGTTGCGGGCGATGAAACATGGGCGCGATCGCACTCTGGATATTATCGGTATATATCATTCTCACACGGATTGTCCCGCAGTGCCCTCAGAGTGCGATCGGACATTGGCGTGGGCCGAATACTCTTATATTATTGTGTCCGTCCGACAAGGCTGTTGGGAAGACCTCCGCAGTTGGAGTCTTGACGGAGAGGGGAACTTTCAAGCAGAGGAAATTCTCGCAGTGGAACCGACTCAGATTAAGAAATAATTAGTAAAAATAACAAACTCGTAAAAAAGCGAAAGATTCAGATAGGATATAATTCAAAATCTGCGCTACACACAATATCATGCTAAATCCTAATCTGGACGAGATCCAGCTCAACAAACAAGAATACGAACGCTACTCTCGCCACCTGATCCTGCCAGAAGTTGGATTGGAAGGCCAGAAGCGTCTCAAAGCTGCCAGTGTGCTCTGCATCGGTACGGGAGGCCTCGGTTCGCCGCTGCTGCTGTATTTAGCAGCCGCCGGTGTTGGCCGCATTGGGATTGTAGACTTTGATGTTGTAGACCATTCCAATTTGCAGCGGCAAGTAATTCACGGCACTTCTTGGGTTGGGAAACCGAAGATTGAGTCGGCTAAAAATCGGATTTTAGAAATTAATCCTTTTTGTCAAGTTGATTTGTACGAAACTCGCGTTAGTTCCGAAAATGCGATCGACATTGCCACTCCTTACGATATCATCATCGACGGTACGGACAACTTCCCGACTCGCTATTTGATGAACGACGTTTGCGTGCTTTTAAACAAGCCCAACGTCTACGGTTCCATCTTCCGATTTGAAGGGCAAGCAACTGTTTTTAACTACGAAGGCGGCCCGAATTACCGCGATTTGTACCCGGAACCCCCGCCTCCTGGGATGGTTCCTTCTTGTGCAGAAGGCGGCGTTTTAGGCGTTTTGTGCGGAGTTGTCGGTTCTATCCAAGCAACGGAAGCTATCAAGATTATCTTGGGTCAAGGCACTACTTTGAGCGGCAGACTGTTGCTTTACAATGCCTTAGATATGACGTTCCGGCAATTGAAACTGCGGCCTAATCCAGTGCGTCCGGTAATTGAAAAGTTAATCGATTACGAACAATTCTGCGGCATTCCTCAAGCTAAAGATAAGGACGCGCAAGAACAAAAGAAAATTCCTGAGATGACTGTCACGGAACTTAAGGACTTAATCGACAGCGGTGCGAAGGATTTTGTATTGTTGGATGTTCGCAATCCCAATGAGTATCAAATTTGTCAAATTCCTGGGTCTGTTTTGGTTCCTTTGCCGGATATCGAACACGGCGCAGGTGTCGCTAAGGTCAAGGAATTGTTGAACGGCCACCGCTTGATTGCACACTGCAAAATGGGCGGGCGTTCTGCGAAGGCTTTGGGGATTTTGAAGGAAGCTGGAATTGAGGGGACTAATGTTAAGGGCGGAATTACTGCTTGGAGTCAAGAAGTAGACTCGTCTGTTCCTCAATATTAAGGCTAATCTTTTTCTGGGGCGGGTGATTTGCCCGCCCGGAACCGGGATTATGGTGGCGGCAACTGTTTATTTCTATTTAGTAGATTCTTGAACTTACCTAGTAGATTCTTGGACTTGGCACTCCACATAACAAAAAGCGAAACCCCAAGCCCCGCACCGATACTAATCAACAATACGAAGGCAAAAGAATTAATTCCCACCTTCAGGAAAGGCAAAGCAACAATTTGATTCGGCGGGTCTTGTTTAATTAAATAAGGAGCACTTCCAGCCACCACCCCGGCTATTCCCAAACCCAAGCCGACAGCTTGAATCGTTACCTCTAGTTTGGCATCCCGATAAGCTTCTTCGATCACCACTACACCTCGAATTGCTTCCATTGCTTTGTCTAGCAAGCCCGTACTGTGTCGGAAGTAACCCAAATCTGCCTTGATTTGCTCTTGAAACTGCGGGCAAGTCTCTTGGCTGAATAATTTTAAAAACTTTAAATCGCACTCTCTATCATTATACTTTTTTCTAGCTTTGATGTCAAGACTTATTTGATTTAATTTATCTTGGTAATTTTTGGCATTAATGGCGATCGTATTTTGGCGAAATTCCAAATCCATCAGCAACCGGGCATAATTCACAGCCCGTGGTGGCATCTCGATAGTCTTGCCTTCCAGATATTCCAATTCCTCTGGCTTTAAGCCAGTACCTTTCAATTGGCGCTGCGGCGCTGTATCGCGCTGCAAATAGCGAAAAGTCTCGTTGATATCCTCGGTAATTTTTTCGTATTCTTGACGGATTTGATAATAGTAGGCGCGGCTTTCCTGATAAGCCTGAATAGTTTTATTGCGGTACAAGAACAAGTCCAAAAAATCGCTGTACCGCGAATCCCAAATTTCACCAGTTGTCGCACTACTGAAAAACCAAATCAGAATGTGATCGCCAGCATTGGGATAACTGGGATTGCCATATTCTAAAATCGGACTGCCAAATAATTCGCCTTCACGGTAAAATTCTGGCAAGTCTTGACCGGAAATGAAGTTTTTCAAACACTTTTGGGCTAAACTTTGCAAATACTGCGAATCTTCCTCGGCTTCCTGTTTTTGGTCTGGACTCAGCCAAGCTGTCAGCAGCAGAGTTTGACCGAAATAACTATTAACCGAATCCCGCAGTAAGCAGTTATCGGGATTCAAATCCTGGAAGATGCTAAGGTCAACATCAGGTGTGTTAGTACCATTAGTTTTTTCGGGAACGCGGATGTTTAATCCCAAAGCATAACTGTCACCAATTCGCAGCATTTGAGCAAATCCTGCGAGGGAAATCTGCTGGTTGTGATGCTGAATCTCCTTATCAAAGGGTAGAGATTCCCGGTTGTTGACCTCAGCTTTCACAATCAGGTTGACACGCCTTCCTTTCGGTTGACTTGTTTGGTTTTTGTATAAATTGCGATCGTTAAATTCCGCAGGGACTCTGAGTTTTTCTTGGAGGATTTCGTTGCACTTGTACCAGAGGTGTTCGGGATCGATCGCAGGATTTGAGGTTGGTGGTAGGGCTGTTTGTGGGGAATTGGCAGGGGGATTTGAGGTTGGTGGTAGGGCTTGTTGTGGGGAATTGGCAAGAGGATTTGAGCTTGATGCTAGGATATCCCAGACATGGAAAGCAAATAAATGAACGTTGGGAGCATATACTGTACTAATTGGATTCATTACTGGTATCTGCACTATTTTCCTGGTCTTGTTTCAGTCTTTCTTTGTAAGCATTCATAATGCTTGCAGGTACGATTTTAGTGAGATTTTCCAGGGGTTCTTGGGTAGTTGACAGGGGTTGAGGCGGATCGGAGATTTCTCGCCGACTAGCCATGATTAATTCGTCTCCCAATTCGCGTTGTATACACCAAGTTTTGATAGTATCGTTAATAGTAGATTCTTTGCCTGCTAACTTGGTTATTTCGGCGGCTAAATTCGGTAAATCTTCCCATGCTTCCGGTGAAAAAATTTCGGGAATTTCTGTCAGCAAATAGATAAAACTAGCGATATCTTTGTAATCTTTGTCAATTTCCACAGGACAATTTTCCGTTAATAAAATGTCAGTTATAGCAACCGCCAAGGTGGTTAGGATTGTTCCGGTCACTGACCGAAATATCCTAGTATCCCGTAGCGCAGAATGCAGCCCAAAATTTGGGATTGATGAAAGGTGGTTTATCTTCTGGCCAGTAGCTTGACCGTTTGTTGAATGCTGTCATCCATGTTTCATCTAATTTTAAGGATTCAACCCAAATTTTCAAATCCTGTTTGCTGACGGCGCGCATCCAGTTTTGGGCAGCATTGACAGCAACTGCAACGAACCTTTCAGGGTGCAACTCCTGATAAAATTTTATCATAAAAATTGCCGTTGCCAAGTCATCGACGCTCCATAAGGTGCTGACAACATTCAAACTCCCAGCGTACAAGAAGCCGCTGGGTAAACCAATATACTCATCGGTGATGGCGATGGAGTCGGTTAACCCGGTTTCGCAGGCGGAGAGTGTCACCAGCCTGCACTGCGATAGGTTTAATTCTGCGAAGATTTCTTGCAAAGTTAGGCATTTTTCGGGGATGGCTTTTCGGCCGTCGCGCATGATGACAGGGCGGTCATCTGCATTTTGATTGTTGGTTTGTTCGATGGAATCGGCTAGGGCGAGAAGGGATAGCAGCGGATTGTCAAAGTTAAATAGTCCGTGGCAGGCAAAATGGATGTAGCTGGCATTTGAGATGGTTTCTCGGTTTTCGGTGAAGGCGATTTTTGTGGCTTGTTTGTTGATCAGAATGTCGTGGGATGTGAATCTGGTTTTGATGGTTGCTACTTCCATATCCGCGTTGGATAAATCTTCGGTGGGATTCTGGATGGCAAATAATGGCTGGTGTTCGGGTGGGGGAGATGTGCGGGTTTTGATGCGGGTTTGTACGAGTTTCAGGAGTTGCAAACTGGGTGCGTATTTCACACCGTTGGGGAAGCAGTCTAACAAGTACCTCGTAGGGGCGGTGCCCCCGTGCCCGCCCTCTGATGTGAATTCTAAGGCGTGGAGGGGGAATAGGTGCAGGTAGCGGTGGGGTACTAGGATTAGTTGTTGGCAATCGGGGGGGATGTGGGCGATTATCTCGTTTAGCTGCAAGATTTCGGAGAGTTTTTGGAGTTTTGTGGATAGGGTGTGTTGCCAGATTCTGTTTTGTTTTTCGTCGCCTCGGTATTGTTCGAGATATTTGTTTTTCCAGGTTTCTAATTCGGTTATTTGGGTTGTGGTGTAGGTGACTAATTCGATGTTGTCGCGGGTGATGATGAAGGCAAACCCACCCGTAGGGGCGGTGCCCCCGTGCCCGCCCTCTGAGTTGTTGCCGATGTACCATTCTACGATCGCTGTTTCGGTGTCTAAGGTTTGTTGGAATTTGGTGATGTCTATGGGTTCGACTTTTTGAGTTAGGGTGAATTCTGGTTCTCGCTGTTTTATTTGTTCCAGCAGTTGTGCTAGTTGCTGTAAGGTTGTTTCTAATTTGGCTTTTTGTTGTTGGAAATATTCGGGGCTGAGGCTGCGGGTTTGGGTTGTGCGTTGTGAGGGAGAGTCTTCGGGAACCCCCCCCGGCCCCCCCTTGGTAAGGGGGGGAGAAAGAGGGGGAGGAGATGGGGTTTCTGTTTCTAGGAGTTGTTGGGAGGCGGCGATTTGGCGGCGCAGGTTTTGGAGTTGCTGTTTCTCGGTGTCGGTGGCTGTTTTGGGGTAGATTTCGCTGTTGGTGAAGAGTTCGACTAGGTAGCGGGATTTGCTGCGTTCGATTGTTTGCAGGGCTTTGTCATATTGTTGGTGATTGATGCAGGATTGCATCATTTTTTCGTAGATGTTGAGATTTTGTTCGATGATTTCTCGTTTGTGTTTGTCTGATGTTATCCACTCGCGGCTTTGTTCGACTGCTTCAATGGCTTTTTCGTAGCCGAATATGGCTGTTTCCCACAAACTTTCGTCAAATCCTAAATTGCCTAAGTTCTGCCCACTTCGTAGACAGTTAAGGGGTAAGGTGGTAGGAGTGCAAAATTCTAAAGCAGCTTCATAAAATGCGATCGCCTTTTCTAAATTATCACCCCTGTCTCCCTTGATTCTGTCACTGTAAGCAGTTGCCAAATTATTTTGAGTGTCTGCCCAAGATTGGGGGAAAGCTTCGCGGGTGCGAACTTGTAAAGCTGCTTGATAAAATGCGATCGCCCTTTCTATATTTTCTCCACTGTCTCCCTTGATTCTATATAAGTAAGCAGTTGCCAAATTATTTTGAGTGTCTGCCCAATATTCGGGAAAAGCTTCGCGGGTGCGGACTTGTAAAGCAGCTTCATAAAATGCGATCGCCCTTTCTATATTTTCTCCACTGTCTCCCTTGATTCTATATAAGTAAGCACCGGCTAAATTATTTTGAGTTTTTGCCCAATATTCGGGAAAAGCTGGGCGGGTGTAAACTTGTAAAGCAGCTTCATAAAATGCGATCGCCCTTTCTATATTTTCTCCACTGTCTCCCTTGATTCTGGAAGAGTAAGCAATTGCCAAATTATTTTTAGTCATTGCCCAATATTCGGGAAAAGCTTGGCGGGTGTAAACTTGTAAAGCTGCTTCATAAAATACGATCGCGCTTTCTATATTCTCTCCCCTGTCTCCCTTGATTCTCTTTCTGTAAGCTTCTCCCAAATTATTTTTAGTCATTGCCCAATCTTGGGGAAAATCTTGGCGGGTGCGAACTTGTAAAGCTGCTTCATAAAATGCGATCGCCCTTTCTATATTCTCTCCCCTGTCTCCCTTGATTCTGGAAGAGTAAGCATTTGCCAAATTGTTTTGAGTCCCAGCCCAATCTTGGGGAAAAGCTGGGCGGGTACGAACTTGTAAAGCTGCTTCATAAAATGCGATCGCCCTTTCTATATTCTCTCCCCTGTCTCCCTTGATTCTATTTCTGTAAGCTTCTCCCAAATTATTTTGAGTCAGTGCCCATTTTTCGGGAAAAGCTGGGCGGGTGTAAACTTGTAAAGCTGCTTCATAAAATGCGATCGCCTTTTCTATATTCTCTCCCCTGTCTCCCTTGATTCTGTTTCTGTAAGCATTTGCCAAATTATTTTGAGTCCCAGCCCAATCTTGGGGAAAATCTTGGCGGGTGCGAACTTGTAAAGCTGCTTCATAAAATGCGATCGCCCTTTCTATATTCTCTCCCCTGTCTCCCTTGATTCTGGAAGAGTAAGCAATTGCCAAATTATTTTGAGTCCCAGCCCAATCTTGGGGAAAAGCTGGGCGGGTACGAACTTGTAAAGCTGCTTCATAAAATGCGATCGCCCTTTCTATATTCTCTCCCCTGTCTCCCTTGATTCTCTTTCTGTAAGCTTCTCCCAAATTATTTTGAGTCAGTGCCCATTTTTCGGGAAAAGCTGGGCGGGTGCGAACTTGTAAAGCTGCTTCATAAAATGCGATCGCCTTTTCTATATTCTCTCCCCTGTCTCCCTTGATTCTGTCACTGTAAGCACCACCTAGACTATTTTGAAATTTTGCCCAATCTTCTGAGTAAGCTTCGCGGGTAAAAATAGTTAATCCTATATCCAGACAAGCAATCGCAATCTCTATGTTGCTTCTGCGACTGCCTTGCTGAAGACTTGAAATTTTTATATTTAAATTGTATAAAATCTTGGCACGAGTTTCTGCTTTGTCTGCATCCAAGTTGGGCCGGGTTTCAGTTGCCCACTCTCGCAAATATTGGGCAAAATCATCGTCTAATAATTCTAGATTGGCTTGCAGGATGGCGGTTTGTTCGTCGCTGTCCCAGGTGAGGAGAGATTGAATCAGGGTGAGATAGGATTGGCGGCGTGCTTCGTTCATTTTTTGCTACCCATGTTTGTTTGATTTTACATTTTTTGCGGGGGGAAATCAAGGGAGTTTTGAACCGCAGATGTTGGCGGATGGACGCGGATAAACGCAGATGTAAGGGCCCAAATATGCGGTAGCAGCCTGCGAAGATTCAGGCAGACGGAAGCGATCGAACTGACGATTAAGCCTCGATCCCCCCTAGCCCCCCTTAAAGAAGGGGGGGACAAGATTCCGATCAAAGTCCCCCTTCTTAAGGGGGATTTAGGGGGATCTAGCCTCCGCTATAAACGAGAGATAAAAAGAGTTTTAGTCTCCTACAAAAAACCCAGATTACCTCAACCCTTCAACTAACAAATTGCGAGCACTTTCCAACGCTGACTGCAACTTACTTGCATCGCGTCCCCCAGCCTGCGCCAAATTCGGCCGCCCGCCGCCTTTTCCGCCGCAAATTTGAGCAATTCCCCCGATAAACTTGCCAGCTTGCAATCCTTTCTTATTGACTTCTGGACTAAAAGCAGCCACCAAACTTACCTTGTCCGGTTCAGGAATTGATGCCAAAACAACCGCAGCATTTCCTAACTTTTGCTGCAATCTTTCCGCCGCAGTTTTCAGCGCTTCCGTATCCACATCTCCCAATTGAGCTACAATGATTTTGAATTCGGCGACATCCTCAGCCGCACTCAGCAACTGGTCGGATTTCACGATCGCCAATTCCGACTTGACAGCAGCCAAATGTTTCTGAGTATCCTTCAACTCATTCTGCAAATTAGTAATCCGGTTCGGCAATTCTTCAGGCTTCGCCTTAAATCGATCGCCCAAATCGCGCACCACCTTATCCCGCACATTCAAATAGTCCAAAACAGCTTGGCCGGAAACCGCTTCAATCCTGCGAGTTCCCGCCGCTACCCCCGCTTCGGAAACAATCTTAAACAGCCCGATTTCTGCGGTATTGCTGACGTGAGTCCCCCCGCACAATTCCATCGAAACGCCGGGAAAATCGATAACCCGCACCACGTCGCCGTACTTCTCGCCAAACATCGCAGTCGCGCCTTTTTCTCTCGCTTGGGCGATCGGCATTTCTGCAACGACCGCAGCGTGCGCCTCAGCAATCCAACTATTAACTAAATCCTCAATTTTCTGCAACTCTTCTGCTGTGACAGCGCGCGGAGAATTGAAATCAAACCGCAATCTCTCAGACGATACCAGCGAACCAGCTTGCGAAATCGAATCGTCCACAATTTTTCGCAAAGCTGATTGTAATAAGTGAGTTGCTGTGTGGTTAGCCTGAATTCGGCGGCGACCGCTATTGTCAATTTTCGCAGTAATACTATCGCCCACTTTCAGCGTTCCCCGTTCCACAAAGCCGAAATGCACGAAGAAATCCGATTCCTTCTTCACATCATCAACTCTTACTAACAAACCATCACCATTATCTCCGCTTTTCAAATAACCTTTATCCCCAATTTGTCCGCCGGATTCAGCATAAAACGGCGTTTGGTTCAAAACAACTTGTACCTCAGTACCGGCGGCTGCTTCCTCCACAGATTTGCCGTCAACCAAGATAACTTCCACCTCAGCTAAACTCGACAATTCAGCATAACCGACAAACTCAGTTCCTTGGATAGTTTCAGCCAACTTATCCAAAGAACCCTGCACGGTCAAATCGATTGTTTGGCGAGCATCTTTAGCGCGAGTTTGCTGTTCCTTCATCGCCGCTTCAAAGCCGTCTAAATCCACAGTAATTCCCTGTTCCTCAGCAATTTCTTGAGTCAGTTCTAAGGGGAAACCGTAGGTATCGTAAAGAGTGAAAGCATCTTGACCGCTGATTTGTTGGTTGGTTTGCTGTTTAGTGCGATCGACAATTTCCTCCAGCAGCTTCTCTCCGCGTTCCAAAGTCTTGAGAAACTGCGCCTCTTCCCTTGCCAATTCCGCCTTAATTTGAGCTTCCCGCTGCCGCACGTTCGGATAAGCAGCTTCCGAAAGGGCGATCGCACTTTCAGCCACCCGCACCGTAAATTCGCCCTGAATTCCAATCAGTCGCCCGTGGCGCACCACCCGGCGAATCAACCGGCGCAAAATGTAACCCCGACCAACATTCGACGCGCGAATTTCGTCCGCAATCATGTGCACCACAGCCCGAATGTGATCGCCAATTACTTTCAGCGAAACCTTGACTTTTTCATCGCTATTGTGGTAATCAATTCCGGCAATTTCTGCGGCCGATTGAATGATCGGAAAAATCAAATCTGTTTCGTAATTATTGGGGACTTTCTGGAGGATTTGCGCCATGCGTTCCAGTCCCAAGCCAGTATCAATATTTTGATTTTGCAGCGGTGTTAAATTGCCCTCTGCATCTTTATTGTACTGCATGAAAACCAGGTTGTAGAATTCAATAAACCTGGTATCATCTTCGAGGTCAATATTGTCGCCTCTTTCTGGGTGAAAATCATAGTAAATCTCGGAACACGGGCCGCAGGGGCCAGTCGGGCCGGATTGCCAGAAATTGTCATCTTCTCCCATGCGCTGAATGCGATCGCCCGGAATGCCAATTTCATCGCGCCAAATCGCAAAAGCTTCGTCATCTTCTCGGAAAACACTAACAACCAAATTCGACGCTGGTAAACCGAAAACTTCCGTGGAAAGTTCCCACGCCCAGGCGATCGCCTGTTTCTTGAAATAATCCCCGAAACTGAAGTTACCCAACATCTCAAAAAACGTGTGGTGGCGGGCGGTGCGGCCGACGTTTTCGATGTCGTTGGTGCGGATGCACTTTTGAGAAGTCGTGGCGCGCGGTGATTCGGCGGTGCGCTGTCCAAGAAATATCGGCTTGAATTGTAGCATTCCGGCGATCGTCAGCAACACTGTCGGATCTTCGGGAACCAAAGAAGCACTCGGCAAGATTTTATGTCCCCGCTGGGCATAAAAGTCGAGGAATGTTTGGCGGATTTGGCTGCCACTGAGAAACTTAGGAGAAATAGACATGACAAAAACAGTTAAGTATGTAAAGATGTAGCAGCAATAGAACTTACATCTATGTGGATATTTATATCATTATACTTAGTAATGTAAAGACCTATCAAGTTTTGCAAATAGTGCTTTACTCCTCGGAAAGCTCGTGCTAACTTAATAATAGACACCCGGACAGAAACAGAAAGGAGGTCGCTATATTTAGAAAGAAAGTTCGAGGATATAGACATGGTGTCTCCGGTCTAGATTCCCAGGCGCAGCAGAAATTAACCGAACACAACTTGCAATAGTGGCGAACTGCCGATCAAGCAGTCAAGCCAAACCGCAGTCGAGTGAGACTTAGTTGTCGTTGCGGAATAAAAGTAAAGCTGCACAAGTTGCAAACCCTAGTAAGTAAAAGTTCTCAACCGGAAACACATCTCGTTTGTTAGAAAAAACCAAGTTCTCATATTATTGGGTCTGATCGCTGTCGATCGGGCCCTATGAATTTTTATAGGGCGATCGCAGGAGCACAGGGGCAGAGTTCGGCTGTATAAGCGCTTTCAGGTCAAAGGCAACATCCTCGGAGCCGATCGGCGAGCGATCGGTGCAGCTTTGGAGTTATATCTTATATATAATTAGAGTTGGAGCGCGCGCCCCGGTTTTTGCTGCGACCCAAGCGCTATAGTATCAGGCACTGTCAAGATGCGATATCATTGAGGATGTCAGTCAAGACATTAAAACCTACCCCGCTGTGCTGTATAGCAGCAAAGTTTACGCTTCTCTGACCTTGGTACAAGGCAAGGATAGCAAACCGCCATTTTTGGTGACAAGACCAGGCTCAAAAATTTGAATCTCAGGATATTTAGAGTCAAAACTCTAAAAAATCCCATCCCCGAGGCAGGGGTGAGAGTTCAAAAAATAAAATGCCGCCCGGTCAAAAAAGCTAGTGCCACCAACAAACTTCGTAAATCACTAGCACAGTTCTTAAACTCACAATTTCCGGAGATTCCAGGTACAAGTATGCCCGAAATAACTAAAGAAGAAATGCGCGAACGGCTGGGAAATATCGACCAGATTCGCGATATAATTTTTGGAGCGCAGCTTAGAGAATACGACAATCGCTTCGATAAAATAGATTCCGACTTGTCGATGATGCAGCAAGATATGCAAACTCGCATCGAACAAGTAAAAACAGTTCTTTCAGGAGAAATGAAGGCTGCTGTTGATTCGTTAGAAAAAAAAGTTAAATCGCTCACCTCAAACACTCAAGAAGAAAGCGCAGACATCCGTCAGCAAGTCGATCGCGTTAACCGCAAATTCTCCAGCAGCATGGAAGCCCTGGACGAGGCTATAGACAATCAAACCAGTTCGCTTCGCGACGAACTCTCCAAAACCAGAGATCGACTATCTGAAGAAAGCCGCACTTTGAAAACACAAGTTTTTGAAGAGCTCGACCGCCGCTTTTCTATGCTCAGAGATGTTAAAGTTTCTAGAGACGACATGGCAGAAATTCTGTTTGAACTCGGCATGAGGCTCAAAGGAACAGAATTTGTGCCCGAACTTAAAGGCGTTGCTGATAATAAGTTAAATAACGAATTTCTGTTGCCGGAGCGCCACCATAACGGATAATAACGCATGGCTTTACCGAAAGAAAATCCCGCTGACGAAAATGAGTTAGAGGGTTTTGTTTCTAAACCTGACGAGTCTGCTGCGGATGCAGCAACCCAGCTAGAACCCTTGCTGAATCTGTTAGTCGATCTCAAAATTATTGCAGGTTCCAACCAGCAAAATGCAGAGTCCGAAGATGACAGCAGCGACGAAAAAAATCAAGCTGGGGCCCTCGGCGGGTTGATGGATTTGTTAGGTATTTCCTCAGAAAAGCAAGAGGAAGTTGCAGCGAGTCTGCCCGAAACTGGCGATCGCAAACCGGAGTCTGGCGATACGCCGCCTGTTGTAGACGAGTTCAAAAGTTTGCTATTCGCTACTCACAAACTCAACACTTCAGAACTGGAAAAAAACTATTCCTCAGCTAAAACTATAGATGTTTCAGCGATCGCCCAGCCGGATTTGGAGGACAAATCAAAGCCTGTCGAAGAATTGTCTAACTTGACAATGAAAGATTCTCTACAGGAAGTACAGGCTCAAGAATCCCACGGGAGCGATCGGTATTTACAGGGTGTTTCCGCTCCCGAAACCGAGTCAAAACCCTCGGAAATTCCCCATGACCCCATAGTTTCCCCAGTCTCAGAGCCACCAGAAACTGGATATTTAGATGCTGCGGTGGCTTCGGATCTAGAAATTCCCAACTTACGAGAACAGCCAACAGAAATATTAGGCCAAATTAAACAGGATTTAAATGAAGCCGACAGCGCCATGGAAAGGCTGCAAAATCTGATGTTCGGCTCACAAATCTCGGATATCGAGCAAGTGAAAAGTCTGCTGGCAGAAAACGATTTGCCGGGGGTGCGCCACCTGATGGCAACAATCGACGATAAATTAGAAAAATTGGAGCACCAAATCTACGAGCCCCAAGAGTTGATTGAGTTGATGTTGCCTTGGATCGCAGAAATTCTCAGCCGCAAAATTGCTGATTCGAGAGAAGAAGTTGTTAAGGCGATCGTGCCCATTATTGACGAAGTGATTAGGGCAAAAACTGTCGAAAACAAGTCGGCAATGAGTGCGGCAATAGCTGAGCTGCTTCCCGACGCACTTGCTCAACAAATAGTGAATTCGCCAGCGGATATTGCTAAGGCGATCGCCCCAGAAATAGGTCTGGCAATTAAAGAGCAAATTCGCCTTGACCAAGAGTCGATCGCCCAAGCCCTCGCCCCCGAAATGGGCAAAGCTATTACAGCCCAAATAAAACTCGAACGCGACTCTATGGTGGATGCGCTCTATCCCGTAATTGGCAGTACAATTTCCCGATACATGGCCGAAGCTATCAAGACAATCAATGAAAAAGTGTCCAATGCCATCAGCGTCGAAGGATTTCAGCGAAAAATTCGCTCCAAAGTACAAGGAGTCTCCGAAGCTGAATTAATCCTCAAAGAATCAGTACCCTTCACCGTCCAAGCAGCATTCTTAATTCACAAAGCATCAGGCTTGATAATTTCCGAAGTTCAAAACTCAGAGAGCTACCAGTTAGAATCAGAAATGGTAGCCGGAATGCTCACCGCTATTCGCAGCTTTGTTAACGACTGTATCGTTCGGCCCGGAGAAGTTTCCGAACTAAATCAAATTGAATACGGCGACTCAAAGATTATGCTAGAAGTAGCGGGATATTGCTACATGGCCGTCGTGATTAAAGGAGAACCACCCGACTCTTTCATCAAGAAAATACGAGAAACCGTTAGTAATCTCATCCTTAATTATGCTCAAGTAATTCACGAGTTTAACGGCGACCCCGGTACTATACCGGAGGCGCTGCACCCGTGTATAAAAACTTTATTCGACCCGCTACAAACGGAAAAATCAACAAAACCCCCGATCGCCCTAGCGGCTATCAGTTTAGCAACCCTAAGCTTAATCTTAGTACCTTGGGGAATTTATCAGTACCGCAGCAACATTGAGCGCCGCCTCGAAGCAAATGCCGTCGCCGCTTTAGCATCCACTCCCGAATTAGCAGTTTACCGCTTAGATGTTGCAGTGGATGGCAAAACTTTAAAGCTAACCGGAAAGTTGCCCAATCAAGAATTGCGGGCACAAGCCGAAAAAATAGCCGCAGCAACTGCACCAAAATTGCAATTAGATAATAGAATTGTAGCTGTAGATGTCCCCCCAGATCCAGTTTTGACGGCCGCCGAGGTGCAGCGGATTACCGCCGTTTTGAACCAGAGAGAGGGCGTTTCTATTTCTACACGGTATGGCGACCGCAAAGTGACTGTAGAGGGTACAGTTAGAGACAGTGCAGACGCACAGAAAATAGCTCAGTCCCTGAAGCAAATTCCCGGTGTTCAATCCGTGATTAGCACAGTTAAATTAGAGCCGCTGAAAATTACAACCCGCATCTACTTCGAGCAAGGAACGACAAAATTAGACTCAACAGATGAAGAAATCATCGCCAGTGTCAAAAATTTCATGGATCAATATCCTCAAAAACAGATTAAGATAATTGGGCACAGCGATCAAAGTGGAGAACTTGCTACAAATCAACAGTTGTCGCTCAGGCGTGCCGCAGCAGTGCGAGATGCTTTAGTGCGGCAAGGTGCTAACCCGAAGCGCCTCCAAACAATCGGCGTCGCGTATCCTCCGGCCGACGTGGCACCCAATCAACCACGACTTTTAAGCAGATGCGTGGTATTTGAACCCATAACTAAAACCATAAACAGTAAATAATTATGTCAGTTACTATATCTAAAAAAATGTGTATGATCGGCGACTTTGGCGTGGGTAAAACTAGCCTAATCCGCCGTTTTGTAGATCGGCAATTCAGCGACCAATACCTATCCACTGTGGGAGTAAAAATTTCCAGCAAAATTCTAGAATTAGAAGGGGTAAAACAGCGGGAAAATGTGAGTGCAAAGTTGCTGATTTGGGATTTAGAAGGGCATACAAAATTCAAAGGAATAGCACCGACTTACTTGCAGGGAGCTAGCGGCGTTTTAATCGTTGCCGATGTCAGTCGCTCCGAAACAGTTGAGCGAATCTCCGAACACATTCAGCTTTTTTCTTCAGTCAATCCTAAAGGTTCAATTATCGTCGCTTTGAACAAAGTAGACTTGATTGACGAGGAAAAATTGGCGCTGCTAGTGGAAATATCCCATTCGATATGTCAAGACAAAGTAATAGCAGTTTGCACGACATCTGCTAAAACAGGCAAAGACGTTGACGAAATTTTCTATAAACTAGCTTACACAATGATAGAACCAGTATGAACCCCATTTTAAGAAAGTTATTGGGCCCGCAACAAATAGAGTATTTGGTAGTAAATCACCTTTTCATCATTCAGGAAAACTCCGCCAAAGTGCAGCATTATGCCGATAATCCGGGCGACGCGATACCCGGTGCAGATGCTCGCATGAGTTTTCCCGAACTGATTGGCATTGAAAATATCCTCATGTCTATCATTATGGGACGGCTGCCAGGTTTTGAAATCAAAGGTATAGCTCGGTTTGCCGACCCCAAACGCCCTTTATACTTTGATATTTTGGCTATCAAACATGAAGACGAACAAGAAGATGTGCCAAATAAATTGTTAATTTTGATTGAAGATACCACCGAAAAGATGGTGATGAAGCAATCGTTGATTCAGAGCGCGAATGAAGCTAATCTTTTGGTTAGCGCCTTAGCCGCTTCTAAAGATTATATAGATAAAGTTATTCGTTCGATGGGCGATGCTTTGTTGGTGACAACAACATTAGGAATTATCAAATCAGTCAATCAATCAGCAAAATGGTTATTTGGGTACACCGAAGCAGAATTGATCGGCAACCCCCTCTCCCTAATAGTAGTGGAAGAAAAATTACTTTACCAAGCTCGCCACCGCTATATTTTGTCTCAGAAAGAGCCGCTCAGAGAACTGGAACTAATCTGCACTACTAAAGCAGGAGAAGAAATTTGGGTAGAATTTTCTTGTTCAGCCATTCAGACAGAATTAGAAGGACTTTACGATTTCATCTATATCGGCAGGGACATCACAGAACGCAAGCAACAAGAAATAGAAATTCGCCGCTCTTTGGCAAAAGAGCAAGAACTCAGACAGGTAAAATCTCGTTTTTTCTCAATGCTAGCTCACGAATTCGGCAATCCTTTAAATACAATATTATTTGCTACTAAAATCCTCCAAGACTACGGCGAGGAAATCACCCACGAGGAAAAACAACAATACCTCGCACACGTTCAATCCGCATCTAAACACATGGCTCAGCTATTAGATGACGTGCGGTTGCTCAGCAGCGTCGAAGCCGGCAAACTAGAATTCAATCCCGCACCAGTTAACTTACAAAAATTTTGCAGCGAGTTAGTAGAATCAATAAAAATTAGTTACGGAAAAAATCATATAATTAATTTTATTGATAACGAATTAATTATTGCAGCACAAAAAAATGATCGGGAGTCGGAGAAAACACAAGACTTGCCAGCACTGGATGCAAAATTGCTGCGGCACATCTTGACAAATTTGCTGTCAAATGCAGTCAAATATTCGCCGATCAACAGCAATATTTATTTTGAATTAAATTGTCAGAATAATGAAGAAGCTACATTTAAAATTAAAGACGCAGGCATTGGCATTCCTCTAGAAGACCAAGAACAACTGTTTGAATCTTATTATCGAGCCAAAAATGTGGGAAAAATACCCGGTACAGGACTGGGTTTATCCATAGTCAAGCAGTGTGTAGACTTGCACGGAGGTCAACTCGAATTTTCCAGCGAGACAGGGTTAGGCACTACCTTTATAGTCAAAATTCCATTTTACCAACACAGATAAATAGATTAATTTCAGATAATGCGCTACAGAGGGCGCATTCACTACTAATACCATTTTGCCAAATAAGTGCTACAATGTCAGGTCAGAAAATTAAGGGATTTTTTATGAAGGTCAACTATC
>NZ_JAUBPS010000033.1:0-70314 GCF_036700865.1 Microcoleus sp. S13C4 | reverse complement strand
AATTAATAATTAAATGGGGTCGCAAAATCAAAAATAAGGGTAATGCTTGTATCACAGTTTAAATGTGCAACAGCTTAAGAGAAATTTCTGAAAGCTACCATTATCCATTCGCTTACGCATCGTCGCTAATTCTTCTCTTGTTTTGATTTTTGTGGCGGCAATCCACTATAATAGCAGTAATTTTTCGCGTGCTTACTGCTGTTATAGCCCGTTCGAGTCGATGCTCTAGTTCCTCAACCGTTTCGTGGATTTCTACCTGAAATTTGTTGGCCATATTGGCTCTCCTCTACTTTAGCCTATATGAGCGTGTAGCTTCCTAGTGAATTGGTCTTAGCAAGTTATCGCTCCTAGATGCGGTTGTACTTCGTTTAAATAAAAAATAGACTTAGGAGTGAAAAGCAAGTTTTGAAGAGGCAGGATGGCTGTTGCACAAGAATTATGCCAGAGGTCTAACGAACCATCAACTACTTAGGAGAGGGAACAGGCGCTGGGGGTAATTTTTTGTTCGGTACAGGTGCGGTAGAGGGAATAGGAACTGGCGGTAATTTTTGGCTCGGTACAGGTAAGGAAGTTGGTTGTGGTTGGGGTTGAGGAAGACCGGGAACACGGATATATCTCCAATTACCAGTAAACAAGAGGTACATAACACCCGCAAGCACGACGCCGCTAACAACAGCAGCAGTAATCTTCCAAACACTGTAGGGACGTTCGCCTTGAACTTCAGCGGTGCGTGCATTAACCATTACTTGATATCGTTGGTTTTGATAACGATAGGCACACAGCCACACAGGTAGCAAAATATGCTTAAAAGTGATAGCATTGTAATCAGTGGAAATGCTGTGAACTCGCTGATCGTCGCCACCAATATTCCTACAAACATCGAAGTGAATAGTACCGGCCATGACATTTTTAGCAGATTCAAACCCTTGAGTGAGAGAAACTTGCGATCGCTGCGCTTCAAACCCAGCTAAATAAGATGAATTGTAAGCGCGCAGTGACTCCTTGAGATGCCAAGGTTCTAACGCATCCAGACGCGGGCGATCGACTGAAGTTGTAGCCGGAATCAGAATATCATCAAAAGAGCGATCGACTCTGCCAGAAGCAGGCCACCACCTGGTATGTTGCACTTGGCGAGTTTTATTTTCTGTTTCGCCCTGCGAGTTTGTTTCCGTATAAGTCTCAGTCACGTAGTAGTGTTCTCCGCGATCGCCCCTATAGTAACTAACCGTATAAGTGTCGTAAGTCCAAAACGGCAAATAAACCCCTTGAATTATCTCCTGTTGGGCTAGGGATTTCAAAGCAGAGGGAGCAAACCAGCGATTGCTGAGCCACTTCTGAATGCTTTCTCTGGCCTGTTTATCACTAACTTCAAAAGGTACAATTCCCTCTGGATGGACGCTAGGGCTAGCCTTTGCAGGTTGCGTCACAATTGGAGAAGCACAAAATGGGCATTTACCCGCTACTTTCGGCGGTTCAAAAGTAACACTTGCTCCGCAATCATTGCATTTTACTTCTAAGGCTGTTGTTGATAAAGTTGTCAGCGCCGTGCGATCGACTTGGAGATATTGTTCGTAAGAGTTCTCCTTTACCTCTTCAGCAGTTTGGGGAATGGCATCTTCCCAGCCGCAGTAAGCACACTTGAGCTTTCCTGCTTGGGGGTTGAACTCTAAATAAGCCCCGCAGCTAGGACAGGGAAAACGTTTAACAGCAGGTTCCGAAGTATTCATAATGGTTAATTGGTGATGTAATTGGTAATTGGTAATCTGGAAAGCATCCCAATTACCAATTACTAATTAACTAAATATCCAACATTTTAGGCGGCGGCTGGCGGGGGAGGCGGCGGGACTGTCGCCAACAAAGATGCTAATTCCGGCACTTGCGATGCTAACTTCCAGCCGTCAAAACCCGCACGCCACACCATTACCTGATGTGTCAAACCATTTTGCAGAAGTTGATGCAATTCAAAAGGGCCTAATTGTTGACCGTTCTGGGCAATATACCACTGAGTTTGTGTTGGCGGGGGAGGTGGTGGCGGAGTCTGCGATGCTGGCGGCTGCATCATATTTGTCATTTGCTGACCTAGTGCCATTCCCATGCCAAATTCTAATGCTTGATTGCCGCCGCTAGGGTTATTTGCTGATGCTTCTATGGCGTTAGCAGCTTGATATTGGGTATATTGCTGCATATTTCCCAGAAGTCCGATTGAGGCTCGTTTGTCGAGTGCTTCTTCAACTTCAGGCGGCATCGAGATATTTTCAATTAATAGCTGAGTTAACTCTAACCCAAACTGCTGGATACTTGGCTCTATGGCAACTCGTACCTGTTCGCCCATGTGGGTGTAGTTGGCGGCAAAGTCTAGGAGGGGAACGCGGGAATTGCCAACCCAATTGGCAAAGGCACTGACTATTGTATTGCGTAGCTGTTCGCTGATTTCATCTACTTGAAATAGTCCGTCTGTGCTGATTAGTTGTTTTAAGAGTTTTTCTGGATGGGAAACTTTAATGTTGTATGTGCCAAAAGCCCGCATTCGCACTGGGCCGAGTTCTGGATCGCGGATAATTACAGGGTTAGAGGTTCCCCATCTCAGGTTGGTAAATATTTTGGTGTTAAAAAAGTAGACTTCTGCTTTAAAGGGAGAGTTGAAACCGTAGGGCCAACCTTTTAAGGTGCTGAGAATGGGTAAGTTGCGGGTGTACAGTTCGTGCATTCCAGGATCGAAGACATCGGCAACTTGGCCTTCGCTGACAAAGACTGCTATTTGTCCTGGTCGTACAGTTAGTTTAGCACCTTGTTTAATTTCGTTTTGGTGACGCTCGAATCGATAGGCAATGGTGTCGCTGGTATTGTCCAACCATTCGATGATATCGACAAATTCGCCGCGAATCTTGTCAAAGAGTCCCATAAATTTATTTTTGGTTGTTGTTTGATTTTAGCTTCAATAGGAGCGATCGGAGTTCCCGATCGCCATTGTAAAGTTTTTACGTGCGATCGCTGGCGATGGGCGCGATCACACTTTCAGACAATTCATAATTCCGGTTCGATTCCAGCCGATCGCAATTGAGCGCGCAATTGCTCTAATTGGTCTTCGGCGCGATCGGCTCTTTGCCGCTCTTGTTCTGCTCTTTCAGATCCAGATAACAACAGATTCCCTTCACTATCCCACCAGCGCAACCAAGGTAATTCAACATTTTGATACACTCCTTGCCAAATTCCCAATTCCACTCCTAACGGTGCAATCGGATAATGACCGCGCTCATTGGCAGCAACTAATTGATACCTATCTTCGATCAGGTGATAGACTTCAACACTAGCCTTGGTTACTTCATAAATTCCGTAAAATGCCGGATGGATGACATTTTCATAAATCCAGAATTGTCCCGCCTTAGTTTCCTGTTTTCCCGCTCGCAATAAAGGCGTTCTGTCCCGTTCTTCATCACCATTGCCAGATACAAATTCTAACACAATTAACGGCGATACAAATTCTTGCCACATCACATAAGAACGACGCAATTGACCGTCTAGTGTTGGCGGGACATTCGGCACGTAGAACCAGTCAGGCGCTTCTGCACCGCGTTCAAGCGGGTCAGTCAACCGCCAATAAATGCCGCAGTCTTGACCGATACAGTAGTTACCGTCAGCGTGGATTCTTTGCAAAACGGGAGTAATTGAATCTGTTAGTAGGATGCTTTGGGGATGTTCTTGAAAATTTTTCACAAAAGTGCCGTCGGATTCTGGTAATTGAGTGTGATCCGGCCAGCCTGCGGGATTGTTTTCGACATCAAGGGTGAATTTCATAATTTTATTTTGATTGCAGGCATTGTTGGAGCGAGATTGTGATTGTAGGCGAACTCGATACATCTAACTTATGCCTCTATCTCCCAATCTTCCAGATGCAAACCCTCAACACGGCTGAACTCGCGGGTATTGTGAGTTACAAGAATTAGGTTGTTGGCGAGAGCAATAGAGGCAATCAAAAGGTCATTAGGGCCAATGGGTGTTCCAGATGCAGCTAATTGAGCGCGAATTTGACCGTAAATTAGGGCAGACTGGTCATCAAAAGGCAAACTTACAAACTCATTGAAAAAAAGTTCTAGTCGAGCTAGATTGCTATCTTGACGAGAACTTTTAAAAGCACCCCAGTGAAGTTCTGCTTTAACTACAGAGCATATTGCTACATCACCTGACCGCATCATTGCTAGTCGGCGAGATACCGATGAGTGGCGGTCTGGATTTAACAAACGGATGGAAGTATTGGTGTCTAAAAGATAAATCACAGCAATTCTTCCCGAATTTCATATTCCAACTGATCGGGACGAACAAGCGGTTCTCCTTCCCAACTTCCTATTACTGTCTCAAAAAAACCGGGAGACCAGCCTAAATCTTCCGGTGTTTTAGCCTCAGTTGCAGGTGCTATAGGCTGGAAAATTACAATAACTTCCAAATCTGTATCTTTGATACCACCGGGGATTTGCAAATGCAACATCCCGTCGGAACCAACGCGCGATCGCACTTTAATACTTTGCATAACTCTGGTCTCCTTAAGTTTGTGTGGTATCTCATTGATTTCGTACCCGAACCCGGTTTAATCCAAAACCAATTAATCGCGCTGGAATATTTCGCAAAATTGGTAACTGCAACAAAAGGGGCGGTGTAAACGGTCGATTTGTATCTAATGCCCCCTTAATAATTCGCTCCTGTACAAACGACTGAAATGCTTGAATGATGCGTGTGGGCAACTCCCGCTGTCGCTGCACTTCTGCCAAATCCCACAGATGCAAGTGATGGTTTTTCAGGGGGGTGCTGAGTACATTAGCCGCGACGACAGCATCTTGAATAGCATAGTTAATTCCCACACCGCCTACGGGCGACATGACGTGAGCGGCATCCCCAATTAAGAGCAAACCGGGACGATACCAGCGGAGAAGGCGACTGGATTCAACCGACAGAAAAGAAATTTGCGACCACTCTTTCAGTTGCTCGACCCTATCTGCCAATTCTGGTGCTAATTCAGCAACAGATTTTTGCAAAGCTTCTATTCCTGAGTCGCGCAATTTCTGATAGCTGCCTTTCAGAATAATGTAACCGAGTTGCCAATAATCCAAGCGGTCAATCATGACTAATAAATGACCTCCAACAGCTCGACCTCCCACCCCGGAATCTTTGACATCATGGGGACTGCGCGGCAAACGAAACCAAAGGACATCCATCGGCGGGGAAGTTTTAATCGGTTCAAAACCTGCTAATTGGCGCAGGCGGGAAAAGCGACCGTCTGCACCGACAGTTAGGGTCGATCGCACTTCATGCCATCCCCCGCGTCCCCGGTATCGAATTCCGCACACAACCCCATTTTCTACGATCGTTTCTTGTGCATTAGCTCCCATTACTAGCTGAAAGCTCGGGTAGCGCTGCGCTTGGGCAGTGATGAATTCGAGAAACTTGACTTGGGGAAGGATAGTGATGTAAGGATACTTAGTTTTGAGACAGGCCAAATCTACGAGTGTGGCGGTATTTCCAGCAGCTTGGATGGTGAGTTGGCGCATTTTTGTATGGGGCAATTCCAGCAATTTTTCTGCTAAACCCAATTGATCCATAATTTCCATTACTGACGGATGCAGCGTATCGCCGCGAAATTCTCGATCGAAATCTTTGTGTACTTCTAGCAGCATGACGGGAATGTTTTGCCGCGCTAAAAGTAATGCTAAAACAGCACCTGCAGGCCCACCTCCCACAATGCAGCAGCTTGTCTGCTGCACGTCAACTATCGAGTGTTCTTGACAGGCTTCTGAATTTTGAACAGAGTTGACAGTCATATTTTTATGTTCCTGTTTGCTCAACAATCCTGCTAGCTGCTTTTAGTTTAGCAAAAGGCAGTAGTTAATCAATTCTCAAATTTTTTCGCACTCAAAAGATGGACATACACGGCTTTCCCAAGTTGACAATCCTACTCCTAAAGGCGATCGCCAATCCACCAGCGGAGCGATCGTACCCCAGGCTCAGCCGCAGGTGAGGCAATCCCCCCGCAGCCCCCGCTTCTCGACGCGGTACAATAAATGCAATCATACTTAACGCTTATATTGAAAAGGCTACACACAACGCCACAGGAGACAACTGACGCATGGGTAAAGTAGTTGGCATTGACCTCGGAACAACAAACTCAGTAGTAGCCGTCATGGAAGGCGGCAAACCGGTTGTGATTGCCAATGCAGAAGGGATGCGGACAACTCCCTCGGTAGTTGCTTTCACAAAGGAAGGAGAACGCCTTGTGGGACAGATGGCCAGACGCCAGACTGTTCTCAACCCGCAAAACACCTTTTACGCTGTCAAGCGGTACATCGGACGCAAATATACCGAACTGACTCCAGAATCAAAGCGCGTTCCTTACACAACTCGCCGCGACGACAACGGGAACATCAAAGTCAAGTGTCCCCGCCTGAAAAAAGATTTTGCCCCAGAGGAAATTTCGGCGATGGTGTTGCGAAAGCTGGCCGATGAAGCCAGCCGCTATCTGGGACAAGAGGTGACGGGGGCTGTAATTACTGTTCCCGCTTATTTCAATGACTCGCAGCGACAGGCGACGCGGGATGCGGGACGAATTGCCGGACTTGATGTCAAGCGGATTTTAAATGAGCCGACGGCGGCTTCTTTGGCTTACGGTTTGGAGCGGCGAGAAAGTCAAACTATTTTAGTGTTTGATTTGGGCGGCGGTACTTTTGATGTGTCTATCTTAGACGTGGGAGACGGAGTATTTGAAGTCAAAGCAACTAGCGGTGACACTCAATTGGGTGGCAATGATTTTGACTCCAAAATTGTTGATTGGTTGGCAGAACAATTCTTAGAAAAAGAAGGAATTGATTTGCGGCGCAACCGCCAAGCTTTGCAGCGCTTGATCGAAGCGGCCGAAAAAGCCAAGATTGAACTGTCGGGAGTCGGTGTCACAGAGATTAATTTGCCGTTTATCGATGCGAATGAAGATGGGCCTTTGCATCTGGAAACGCGGCTGACTCGCGGTCAATTTGAGGGGCTGTGCACAGATTTGGTGCAGCGGCTGCGGCGTCCGGTGAAACAAGCGTTAGCGGATGCAAGTTTGAGCCCTTCTCGCATTGATGAAGTTGTGCTAGTCGGCGGTTCGACTCGCATTCCTTTGGTTCAGGAAGTTGTTCGCAGTTTGATTGATAGAGAGCCGAATCAAAATGTGAATCCCGATGAAGTTGTGGCGGTGGGTGCGGCAATTCAAGCGGGGATTTTGGGTGGTGATGTCCGCGATGTGCTGCTGTTGGATGTGACGCCGCTGTCGCTGGGTTTGGAAACAATCGGCGGGGTGATGAAAAAACTGATTCCTCGCAATACTACTATTCCCGTCAGGCGATCGGACATTTTTTCTACTGCTGAAAACAACCAAACTGTGGTAGAAATTCACGTCATCCAAGGGGAACGGGAATTAGGCAGAGATAATAAGTCTTTGGGACGCTTTAAACTAACTGGAATTCCGCCGGCGCCGCGAGGGATTCCGCAGGTACAAGTAGCTTTTGATATTGATGCTAACGGGATGCTGTTGGTGACTGCTTTGGACAAAACTACGGGCAGGGAACAAAGCATTACTGTACAAGGTGCTTCGACGCTGACTCAGCAGGAAGTGAATCAAATGATTCGCGATGCGGAACAGTTTGCTCAAGCTGATAAGTTGCAGCGGGAAAAGGTAGAAAAACGCAATCGCGCTGAAGCTTTAGCTTATCAAGCCGAGCGGCAGTTGCGAGAAGTTGCGCTCGATCGCGGAATGCAGTTTGCTCAAAGAAGTCGCCAGCGAATTGAAACTTTAATTCGGGAATTACGAGACAGTTTGGAACGCAATGATGAGCGGGGAGTTGACCAAGTTGGTTCGGATTTGCAGGATGCTCTTTACGATTTGAGCCGGGAAGTTTCCGCGTTTGCTGATGATGACGATGATGATGATTTCTTTGAGTCTGTGAAGCGGACTTTTACGGGCGACGGTACGAAGCGGCGCAGCGATGACAGCAGCTATTATACCAATGCTAAGCCGTACAGGCGATCGACTGTCGATCCAATTCCCGATCGCCCCTATGATCGTATGGGTGATCGTATGGGTGATCGTATGGGCGATCGTATGGGCGATCGCAGAAGCAGTGCTAATCGCCCCACTCGCCCTTATCAAAATCAAAGCGACGATTGGGATGATGACGACGATTGGCTGTAATTGAAGGAAGAAGGAAGAAGGAAGAGGGAAGAAGGAAGAAGGAAAATAGTGGATTTTATGCAGAGAATTTGTGACGGCTGTTTTCCTAATTCTTCTGGGCTCCTTTCTTTCTCCTCTCCTACACTAGACTTCTTTGAATTAGATAAAGATTACTATGATAAGTAAGGAGAAAATTATGTTGTATGACCCATAGAGAACAATACATCTGGCAGCGAGGTATTTATTTTTGTCAACTTTGCTACGAATTAACTAAATCTTTTCATTCGTCTGAAATTTATGGTATTACCAGTCAAATTCGCCGTGCATCTGTATCAGTACCAGCTAACATTGCGGAGGGATATGGGCGTGTTACTAGACAAGAGTATATTCGATATTTGCGAATAGCTCTCGGTTCGCTCAGAGAACTGGATACTCATCTAGTGATTTCTGAAAGAGTAGGGTTAGCAGCACCAGAAAAAATCTCACCAGTTATCAAAGAAGCAGATGAACTCACACGATTAATTGTCAGTACAATCAACAAACTAGAAAGATAAAACATCATCCTTCATCCCTCATCCTTCTTCCTTCGTCGCTCATCCCTCTTCCTTCTTCCCTCTTCCCTCTTCCCTCTTCCCTCTTCCTTCTTCCTTCTTCCCTCTTCCTTCTTCCTTCTTCCCTCTTCCTTCTTCCTTCTTCCTTCTCCAACTATGCAGAATTTTCGCAATTACTATCTAATTTTGGGAGTGCCCAAAGATGCCACGGCTGATGAGATAAAAAAAGCCTATCGACGGCTAGCCAGACAGTGGCACCCTGACGTAAATCCAGGTGATAAATCTGCTGAAGATAGGTTTAAGGATATTAATGAAGCTTATGATATTCTTTCCGATCTCGACAAGCGCGCTCAATACGATCAGTTTAGTAAATTCTGGAAACAAAAGGGATTTCAAGGTCAACAAGGGGTGCGACTTCCCAATTTCAAAACTTGGGGAAACAGTAAAACTACCCGCAAAAAACCGACCGAGGATGTCGATTTTAGTGATTACTCGGATTTTAATAAATTTCTCGACCAAGTGCTCGGAAGACGCCGGGAAGTGAGGATGGCGACAGCGAATGATGCACCGGGAGTAGGCTCCTCTGAACCGTGGAGTACGGCTTCTAAGAAAACGAGTTATGTTGCTAATTCTCGCCCACCTAGAAGGGATTTCGACGATCGCGAAATGCGACGGGAAACAGTCGATCGCGAAATGCGACGGGAAACAGTCGATCGCGAAATGCGACGGGAGATAGTCGATCGCGAAATCAGAAGGGATATAGTTGATCGGGAAATGCGACGGGAAATTAGGGAAACAGTCGATCGCGAAACGAGAAGAGACATTGAGGCCAGGCTAACTCTGCCTTTGGAAAGGGCTTATTCGGGTGGTACCGAGCGAATTCGTTTGGAAGATGGGCGAGCGATCGAGGTAAATCTGCCTCCTGCTATGGTATCAGGTCAGCGGATTCGCTTGCGAAATCAAGGTATGGGCGGCGGGGATTTATATTTGAAAATCACGGTTTCTCCCCATCCATTTTTTCGATTGGAAATGTCAGATATTTGCTGCGAATTGCCTCTGACTCCCAGCGAAGCGGTGTTAGGCGGAGATATTGAAGTACCGACGCTGGATGGCCTGGTAAAGATGAAATTGCCACCTGGAGTAACCTCTGGAAAGCGGTTGCGCCTCGCTAACAAGGGCTATCCGACGGGAAATGGCGATCGGGGCGATCAATTGGTAGAAATTCAGGTGTTAATTCCCAAAGAAATTAGTGAAGAGGAACGGGAATTATACGAAAAGTTGCGGCAGGTTGAGTCTTTTAAACCGCGTCAGGATTTATCCGTTTAATGTAGAGTACGCAATGCGCCAGTTTAATTTTCTAAGGGCGCAATAATGCGGTCTTACTACTAATGGTGTACGAAAAATTAGGAGATGCTTGGCTAAATTTTACTGACATATTATCAGATTTAGCCACTTGGCTGTAAATAGATGAGATCAAATCCGTGGGTATAGCAATTATTCATCTCTCTCTTCTATTTCTCAGCGCCTTCTGTGGCCTCTGCGGTTAATAATTCCGAAACAACCGTAAACGAGAGGATTTATCGCCAGAATAGCCGATCGCACTTTCAGCAATCCTGGATCGCATAAGTAAAATTACTGTTGTGATTATTCCTGAACTAGCAGAGAATTAACAATAAGGTAATTTTCCCACAATCAGGAGCAGTCTGCCGTCATGACTCAAATGCCCCCTCAATGCAACAATCTGCAAGAGCAAGTTGATTCTTTAGTGCAACTGCTGCGTCAGGAATCGTCTTTGCGACAACAAGACATCACGGCGGTACAAGCTTCTCTGAAAAAGGCAATTTCTCCTGAGTTTGAAATTGTGTTTGCTGGCGCTTTCAGTGCGGGAAAATCTATGTTAATTAATGCTTTGCTGGAGCGAGAATTGCTCTACAGTGCAGAGGGACACGCGACTGGTACTGAATGTTATATCGCCTTTGCTGATCCGGAAAAAGAGCGCGTTGTTCTAACTTTTTTGAGCGAATTTGAAATTAGCCAACAAGCTTCTGTGCTTTGCCATCAGTTAGGTTTAACTACTGAACTTAATATTAATCAAACAGATGTAGTGTCGCTGTTATCTCAGGGATGCAACATAATTATTGAAACGGAAGGTGGCGAAAATAAATCAGAACTAGCCAAAAAAGCTAAGGCTTTGATGCTGCTGTTAGAAGGTTTTGAGGCAAATCGCGATCGCATCCAAACTCTCGAAAACGCTACCTACTCGATGGAACAGTTTAACTTTTCCAATCTCAAGGAAGCTGCTAGTTATGCCCGTCGCGGTAGTAACAGTGCTGTACTCAAACGAGTAGAATATTACTGTTATCATCCCTTGCTACAAGATGGCAATATTATTATCGATACGCCGGGAATTGATGCGCCAGTACAACGGGATGCAGAATTGACTTATGATAAGATTGAAAGCCCGGATACTTCGGCGGTTGTCTGCGTTTTGAAAGCAGCTTCGTCTGGGGAAATGACGACGGAAGAAACCGAGTTGATGGAAAAAACACGGGGAAATCCGGGAATTCGCGATCGACTGTTTTACATTTTCAACCGCATCGACGAAACTTGGTACAACACGCAACTGCGACAGCGCTTAGAAAATCTGATTAATTCCGACTTTCGCGATACTGCGAGAGTTTACAAAACTAGCGGATTGTTGGGATTTTACGGGAGTTTGATTCGAGGGACAACAGGGCGCGATCGCTTTGGTTTAAATACAATATTTGCCAGCAGCCAAGGACGAGTTTCTGTAGATAATAAATTAGATTCAGAGTTGATCGGTAATAGTGAAGAAACTCCGCAATTTATCAGTGAATTTAACCGATACTGTGCGAATTCCGGCAAACTGTCTCCCAGCAAATTTCGGATTTCCGTGAATAGCTACGAAACACCCAATGAAAATTACGTGCGGATTCTTGCCGAGCAAGGACAACCATTAATTACTCAATTAATTCAAGATAGCGGTATCGAAGATTTTCGCACAGCCATCACCCGTTACCTCACCGAAGAAAAACGCCCGCAACTGTTCAAAAATTTAGCTGACGACTTAGAAGACTTGTGCATTCAACTGCGGAAACATTACCAAACAATTCAGCGGAATTTGGACAGCCAGCCCCGCGAGATTGAAGCGATGAAAGCACAGGAACTTTTGCGGCTAAATCAAGAATTGCAGCAAGTTGGGGAGGAATTTCGCGAACATATCGCCGAAGAAGTCAATGAAATGATTATGAATAAATGCGATATTTTCGATACAGACTTTCGGCAATTGCAATCTCGGATGATCCGCCGCTTGGATGAATTGTTAGACGGATTTTCTGTTGAGGCGGCTTACGGGCGCACTTTGCGAAATCATCCCCGCAATGCTACAGCACCTTTAATTGCTGTTTTAGTTGAAGCACTTTATTATTTAGCGAATCAGTTGGAAGATATTTTAGTAGAGGCTACTAAGTCACTGGTTGATAATTATTTCCAGTATTTGAAAGATAGCGTTCGCAAGTCTGAATACTATCGATTACTTTATCGGTTGTTGGGGAATGATGGGGGCATTGAACAGCAGTTAGAGGAGTTATCAAAGCGGGTTTCTGATGCTTTGGTAAATGCGGCGGGCGTTGAGTGCGATCGCTACGTGCGAGAAAGTCCCCGTTTTTACGACGAAGGCACGTTTTCGATTTATCAATTCCGGGAAACATTGCAGCAAACTTCTCAAGGTTTCGACTGCGAGAACATGGTGGACGCCCAACCGGCAATTCGACAATTATTGCGGCTGGATTTTGAGCCGAAAGTATCGAGAACTATTCGGCAAACTTTCCGCCAAACTGTCAACCAAACCCTGAAAGAGCATTTGTTGCCGCTGGCCCAAAAGCAAGCTGATGATATTTTGCAGAAATACAGTCAAGCCCGCGATTATTTGGAGCAAACTTTAGCACAGGAAGCGGAGGAGAAAATTGCCCGCAACCAGCGGCTGCAAGGGGAGAATGAAGAAAAGATCGAAAAGTACGATCGGGCGGTTTCTGGGATTAATAGTTGTTTGCAGGCGATGAAGTTGCACGAGCATTTGTTGCCTGTAATTGCACAAAATGATAGCGTTTCGGTGGATGGTGAATGATTGCAATTTTGGCGATCGGAAATCGGCGATCGGAAATCGCAGCTACACAGACAAAACCCGCCGATGCGGGTTGAAGACATTCTTAGTGCGCGGAAGCGGACATCGTTTGTATAGCCACCAATTCTATTCGCCGGGATTCTTGTCAAAAATGAGGCAATACCCGATAATCGTTAATAGAGTATTTTGAAAAAATCAACCATAAATATGCAACAACATATCTTTCTAGAAAATTACGAAGATGATGATGTTTGTTCCTTTGACTCTACGATGTTCAAAGTAGGTAGGCTTAGGCAAGTAATGAACTCAGCAATTTCTCTTCAGCTAGAATCTGCACTTGAGGAGGCATTCAAAACTCAAGGATTACAAATCAATACCACTAAATATGATACGCAGTTAAGGTGTAGAGTTGAACAAAAATGGCTTGGTAGCGGTATAGGCTGTGAAACCTTAAAAATAGGGGGCAAAGGCTGGCAAAAAGGTAAAGTTAAAATCAGAGTCAGTGTAGAATTTTGCCCCGACGAACCAGAATTAAAAGAAACACCAGAAAACAACGAGTCAGAAGCTAGCCAACCAGAATCCCCCCTCGATGATTTGCGTCGCCAATTTCTCAATCAAGAAAACTCACCCAGCTAGTCCATCAAACATTCGCGTTCATCTGCGGTTAAAAATCATCATGTCTAAAACCCCCAGAATTCCCATTCCCCCAGAAGTCAGAAAATATGTATTTACTCGCAATAAATACCAATGCCAAAGCTGCGGCCAAACCAAACTAGAAACCCAACTGACGATCGATCATATCATCCCCCTAGCCCGCGGCGGCAGCAACGACATCAGCAACTTGCAAACCCTCTGCGGCACCTGCAACCAAAAGAAAACCGACAAACTAGATCCCCGCTTCCGCCGTCACTTTGACCTTTGATTTTTAACAGTATAATAAAATCAGCAATTTAACATTGAAATTGCTAACCTCTGTTCGATCGCACTTTTAATCCCTAGCTTGGATAACTGCAATGGTGACAAAAACAGTTGACGTGCAAGAAGCACAGACAAATTTAAAAGAGTTATTATCTCTAGCACTTAAAGGCATAGAGGTTGTTCTCACAGAAGGTGGTATTCCCCTTGTCCGTTTAGCGCCGATAGCCTCCCCAACTAAGCAGCGTATAGCGGGATTGCACGCAGGATCGACCTGGACAAGCGACGATTTTGATGAACCATTACCCGACGAATTTTGGACAGGGAATCTATGAAATTACTGCTGGATACTCATACATTTATTTGGTGGGATAGTTCCCCCCAAAAGCTTTCAGCAAAGGCTTTGGCCTTGTGCCAAAATCCAGAAAATATTTTGCTTTTAAGCATTGGCAGCATTTGGGAAATGCAAATCAAGCTTCAACTGGGGAAGCTGAGTCTCAATCTGCCTTTACCAGAACTTATAGAAAGTCAGCAACTGACTAATAATATAGAAGTTTTACCTATTAATTTAACTCATCTTTTCACCTTGGATACCCTACCCAACCATCACAAAGATCCGTTCGATCGCCTGTTGATTTCTCAAGCAATTGTAGAAAACGCTGTGCTGGTGAGTGGCGATTCCATACTAGCCAACTATCCCGTAAAAATAGAGTGGTAAGTCTACCATCGATAATACCGATAAGGATCGTCCCCATTATCAAAATCTGTCTTGTAATCCCAGTGATAAAACTCCCGACTCGAACCGTTAAACACAGATTCATCCGCCTTAAAACTCGCCCCTAAATTAGCCAAAATCTGAGCAGTTGCCCTGGTTTGCCGCCAGCGAGTAAAACGCAAATAAGTCTTAGTATCAGCATTCAAACTGTCCGGTTCAATCTGAGAGAAAATCGCCACACCTTTGCCCACTTGTACCCGACTTAACAAACCGTCAGCGCCGATTTCTCCCCCAGACTTAATCAACCAAGTATCATAAAAAGAGCGCGATCGCAAATCTGAGGCGCTAATCCCCTTCACCTCATCCCAACTCGGAACCGCCAGCGAACCGCCGAAATCCTGCGCTTGCTGCAAACCCACGCCCAAACCCGCAGCAGGCACTTGACGCGGCAAGAAAAAT
The DNA here is from genome assembly GCF_036700865.1 of Microcoleus sp. S13C4. NCBI lineage: Bacteria > Bacillati > Cyanobacteriota > Cyanophyceae > Oscillatoriales > Microcoleaceae > Microcoleus > Microcoleus sp. S13C4. Next base: position 55,339 of record NZ_JAUBPS010000033.1, on the reverse strand, counting down.
GCCTTCCCGCCAGCATTCAAATAACCGCGTAAATCTGCATCTTTCAGATTCGCTTGTGTCCCCACAATTGCCAAACCAACATCATTAGAAAGCGAACTAGCGCGCTGATAAATTACCCCCAAACTGTCCAACTTTTGGGCATCTCCATCTCCCCCAATTAAAACCACTTGATCCGGTTTTCCAAGTACCGGATAATTCATCCCGTAACTCACAATTTGTTGTACTAGCTGCGCCGCCCCAGCATCTACAGAATAATGGTCTTCCAAATCCAACTCGTTTAAAATCAGCCGCCCTTTTCCGTAATCCAATTCCATCAGCGGCGAATAAGCTAAATCAAACTCAGATTCCAAAATGGGGCGCCAACCGCTGCGGTGCGGCTTCTCAATTGAAGCGCTACTGACACCGCCGCGATTTCCCCAACGCCAGCCGTACCAAGGTTTATTTGCCGGGTTCAAATTAGGGCCAGTTTGGATCGTATCTGGATAAGGTTCAACCAGAGTGCTTTCCCCCACCCAATCCCGCAAATCTTCACTGTCTAAACCGCTAATTGCCGGGTGGTTGCTGTCAACTGGATAAGCGCGGCGGCTGACGTGGGCAGCAACCCGGAAACCCGTATTTTTCAGCCATTCCCGGCGCTGAGGAAACACAATTGCTTTGCCGCCATTTCGTACAAAACTTTCTAAACTTCCCGGCAACTTTTCCCCACTCGAAAACGCTTCCCTACCGATAATTAATAGCGATGAAACTTGCGAACCATTCCACGGTACAAGCTGATGACCTAACTGTTTTAACATTGCCGAGGTTTTGCCCGCTGGATCGAAAATTGCAACCGAATCTTTGATGTTAGATTGTTTGGGAAAAACGCGGAAAGCAAATGTATCAGAATGCGATCGCTCGCCCACCCGTGCCGTCAAGCGAATTTCGCCCTCAGCCTTGCTAGAAATGGTATTTGGCAATTTTACGTCTATTGGGAAAAACAGCGTTTCTGCCGACTCAATCGTCCCTTTTTGCTCGCCTTTTTTTACTTCTTTCCCACCCACCAAAACTCGCCAATTAAACGCAAATTCTTGCCTCGCCCGCGTATCGTTAAGTAACACTACTTGCTTTGCCAGTTTTCCGCCCACAAACAAATTGTGATCTTTCGCAGTAAAAACCGGGTTAGCACCAGCAATCCAAGCCAAAGTCGAGCTATTATTATTCATAATTGCCTCGCCCCCAGGATGAACAGTGTAAGCTTCGGGCTGCAAATAATTCAAAAGATTATTAGAGACTTGCTTCAAATAAACTCCCCGACGACCCGGTTGAAATGCCCCAATATCCACCTTTTTTCTGCCAGCTTCGGAAATTTCCCAACCATGTCCGTCATTCCAAGGAATCATCCCCCCAGACATTCCAAAAGTCCGCCAACTCCGCCAAGTATTTGTGCTGAATAACTGCTGCAACTTTTGAAAAGCGGGTGCAAAATCTAACTCTTTTTTTAAATGCCAGCTTTGATACTCCTGACCCTTGACAAATTGCTCGCGAATTTTAGATTTATAAGCGGCAGTTTCCAAATCGTAAGCCTGCTTGCCAAAATAAATTGCCGCAAACTCAGTCATCCAAGGTTCGCTGAGAATCGCCTGACCAAAACCTTTGCGGTTCCGCATCATCGTTGCGTGCAGAGGAGTGCCAAACTCGACGGCCATGTAGGGCATGTCCCCGGTTTTGCTCCACTCAGAAATCCACTCTTCCCGTTCTTGCAAGGGAATCATATTTAAATAAGAATTCAGCGCATAAACATCGCCGAAGTTTGCGCCTTGGTGTACCATCACAGGTCTAGTTGGGTCTGCCGATTTAATCGCAGCTATAGCGTCATTTCCTAGGGGAGTGTTCACCCGCAAACGCTCGTTTTCGGAGGGACTGAGAGTTCCTTCTACTTTTCTTTTGCCGATGCGACGGGGATTTTGGTCGTCAGCGTTGCCGAAAAAATTAGGACTTGTCGCCCACATTAATACTGATGGATGATTGCGGTAGCGGCGCATTTCAGTCACCATTCGGTCTTTCCAGCGGCTTTTCCACAGGGGGTTCTTCCACTTGCCGTTCAAAGCGAGACGACTAATGTCTAAAGCGGGAGCCATAATTGGAAAACCTTTGAGGTCTGCTCTTTCCGAAAATAACTCTCGGAAGTGCCACGTACCCCGTTCGTCGTGATTCCAAGGCCACATTTCTGTTATGTTAAAACCTGCTTTTACGTAGCCATCAATTAGCCTGTCAGAAACTTCTAGTATCCCGCCTTCCCAAGACTCGGAGTGTAAGTTGGGTCGCAGCCGAATTTCTGTTCCGTTTAAGAAAAATTTGCGCCCTTCTATCCAAAATTCGCGGAAGCCAAAAGGTTGGTCGTATTGCGTGTCAATGCCGCTGCCTTTTACTTGTAATTGCAGGGTGTAAAGGTTTGGTTGCCCGACATCCCAAAGACTGGGATTTGGCCAATTCCACTGAACTTGTACGGTTTGAATTGGTTTAGCTTTAACGTTGGCACTTGCGGTGAAATTTTGTTGTACTTTGCCTTTTTCGTCGAGCATTCGCGCGATTAATTCAACTTGACCGTTTTGGGCAACGTCTTTGAGTTCAACATCTAATTTAACTTGCTTTTTTCTGGTGGAAGTTTGGACGAATACGTCGCTAATTAGCGGGCCTGGGGGAACGCTCAGAAGTCGCACTTCGCCGATGATTCCCCGCGATTGCAATTTGGATTTTTCTGTGTAGATTTCTGTGGGGCCCATGATGACGGCTTTTTCCTTTTCATCGGATACTGCCACGACTAAAATAGATAGGGTGTTTTGACCGGGTTTTGCGGCTTTGGTAATTTCAATAGTGCCGTAGGGCCATGGGATTTGACCGCAGTTAATGCCGTTGATAAAGATGACTGCATCGGTGCTGACTCTGGCTAAGTCGATAAATATGCGGCGGTTTGTCCAGTCGCCGGGAATGTCTATATTTCTCTGATACCAAGCTTTTGATAGTTGTTGGCTGTTGAAGTTTTCCCACTCTTTGCCCCTGCCGCGAGTGATGATTCCGGGTACGGATTCCTTTTTTTCTTTTTGCCAGTCTCCGGGTACTTGGATGGAACCCCAACTTGGAGAGACGGGGGGGTTTTGGAGGTTGCCAACTGCGGGCACAAATTGCCAAGTTCCGTTGAGATAGATTTGGGATCGTTTGTTGTCGATCGCCCCGACGGCCGCGATGGTAAGATTGGGGAAGCCGATCGATATCGCTGAGTTGCTGGCAAAGTTAAAATTTTGAACCGCGTAACCTATGAATCCGAAGACGGTGGCGGCTGCGAAAAATAATCCGATAATTTTGGCCAGCTTGTGATTCACTCGCTTATTGCTCCCAGAAATTAGATAATCTAATTTGTCCCTGGATCTATGATAGCAGTTGTTCCAGCACCAATCCCGCAGCCAATCTGTCTCTGGGAAGATGGCATCCGGCAGACAACTGTGGTTTTGTAAATAAAAAATAGATACTTAGTTTTAAGTTAGTTTTCACAGGGTTGTTTCATCGACATCAGCAATAGTGCGATCGCGCCATCGCTACAGGTCAACAAAAATGAGTCGCTTTCAGGTCTGGCCCTTACCTATTAAATCTTATAGTATTGCTACCTTTAGTGCCGGCATGGCTTTACTGCTGACAACTCTGTTACTGTTGGCACTCACGGCAACTCCTACAATCTTCTTACTTTTTGGGCCCGCAATGTTTAGCGCTTGGTATTCTGGCTTAAAGTCCACAGAAAAAAGACTAGAAATAGAACGTAAGATTATTTCAAAAGCAATTGAGACGACTGCTTGCTTGATTGTAGTTCTCGACAGCCAAGGACGGATTGTCCGGTTTAACCAAGCTTGCGAAAAAACTACAGGCTACTCGACAGCAGAAGTGATCAATAAATATGTTTGGGATTTGTTCTTAATTTCCGAAGAAATAGAGCCAGTTAAAACAGTTTTTGCTAAGCTGAAGGTCGAAAATTTTCATAGCGAATATCAAAACTATTGGCGCACTAAAAATGGGGATAAGCGCTTAATTTCTTGGTCTAATACTGTGAGCCTAGATGGCGAAGGCTTGGTGGAATATGTGATAGCAACTGGCATCGATATTACTGACCGCAAAGAAGCAGAAATAGCCCTGGCATTATCCTACACTAAGCTAGAAAGCCGCGTCAAACAGCGAACAGCAGAACTGACAGTAGCTAAAGAAGCGCTGCAAGCTCAAGAAGAACGATTTCGCTGTTTAAGTTCCTGTTCGCCAGTCGGCATTTTTATGGCAGATTTTGAGGGGCGCTACACCTATGCAAACCCTCGCTGTCAGGCTATTTGCGGCTTGAGTTTACCAGAACTTTTAGGAGAAGGTTGGGAAAATTGCATTCACCCGGAAGACTGCGATCGCGTATTGGCCCGATGGTGGGATTATACTCGGCAAGGTGGGGAATATGCGATCGAGTATCGCCTGCAAACACCAGAGGGGATTGTGCGCTGGATTAACGTTTGTTCCTCGCCGATGTTCTCCGACTCCGGCGAACTCATCGGGTACGTGGGCACGATGAGAGATGTCACCGAAAGACAACAAGCGCAAACAGCTTTGGCAAGCAGCGAACAGCAACTGAGAAGGCTGCTAGAAAATACGCCAGACCTCATTATCCGCACGGACAAAGAACTGCGCTATATGTATGTCAATCAAGCAGTTGAAAGAAGCCAAGCAAAACCGCTTTCATTCTTCCTGGGTAAAACCAGTCAAGAAATAGGAATGCCGCCGGAACTGTGCCAGATGTGGGATGAAAGCCTGCACAAAGTGTTAGAAACAGGTCAAGAAGAAATTATCGAATTTCAGGCTTTATCAATCAACGGCCTCCGAAGTTATCAATCCCGCGTAGTTCCCGAATTGGACAAAAATGGCGTAGCAGAATCGGCCTTAATAGTCGCCCGCGATATTACAGAAATAAAACTTGCAGAAACTCAAAGATTGCAGTTAACAATCGAGCAAACAGCGAGGGAACAAGCGGAAATAGAACAGCAGCGATCGGCATTTTTAGCAGAAGTCAGCAAAATGCTGGCTGATGCGTTTGACGGGGAAACGGCGCTGCAAAAGGTAGCAGAATTAGCAATAAATTCGATCGCAGACGGGTGCTGCATTCATTTGACCGAAACCGACTCAAAAGTGCGCCAAGTCGCTGTGGCTCACGCAGAAGCCTCTATAGTTGATAGTCTGAATAACTTGAGAATCCGCAATCCGATCGCCGACAATGCTGTTAACGGCTATCCGCTGGTAATCCGCACCGGAAAATCCGAACTACTTGCCGAAGTGGATAAGGAAATTTTAGCAGCAGTCGCCGACAATGCAGCAGAAATGGAAATATTGCGATCGCTCAATATCGGATCTCACGCTTGCGTACCGCTAAAGGCACGCGGGCGGGTAATGGGTTCCATCACTTGCTTTACCTCAAAGTTGGGCCGCCGCTACAGTACAGAAGACATGGCAATGCTAGAAGATTTAGCATATCGCGTGGCGATCGCCCTAGACAACGCCAGACTTTACGCAGAAGCGCAGCAAGCACTATCTCAAACATCGCAATCCTTCGCCTTAATTGACTCGCTGTTAGAAGCATCTCCCCTAGCGATTTGCTTTATGGATCGCGAAATGCGCTTCATCCGCATCAATCAAGTATTAGCAGAACTCAACGGTTTGCCGATAGAACAGCATCTCGGCCAAGACTTCCGGCAATTGTTGCCAGAACATGCAGCCAAATTTGCGCCGATTATTCAGCAAGTTTTAGAAACTGGCCAGCCTGTCTTAAACTTAGAAATGAGCGGCGAACCTGATGGGAAACCGGGATATTTTGGTTACTGGCTTGCCAACTACTACCCAGTGAAAAATGAAAGGGGAGAAATAATCGGAGTCGGCCTAATTATCACCGACATTACCGCAGCCAAACAAACAGAATTAGCATTGCGGGAAAGCGAAATGCGCTTCCGCAGCGTGGTAGAATCTAACATGATCGGCATCGGCTTCTGGGATGTCAGCGGCGAAGTTACGGACGCTAACGACGCTTTGCTGGAAATGATTGGATATACGAGGGAAGACTTAGTTTCAAGAGAGATCCGCTGGCTCGAACTTACGGCGCCGGAATATCTAGAACTCGATCGCATCGCCGTCGCGCAAGTCGAAGCAGAAGGAAGTTGCACACCTTTTGAAAAAGAATATCTCCGCAAAGACGGCACGCGGTTCCCAGTTTTAGTCGGTGGCGGACACTTCCAAGGGTGCAAAGACAAAGGAGCATTCTTCGTGCTCGATATCAGCGCTCGCAAACAAGCCCAAAATCAACTTCGAGAAAGCGAAATACGCATTCGCCGCCAACTAGCAGAACTCGACTTAGTTTACAACACCACACCAGTCGGGCTGTGCTTTGTAGATACCAATTTGCGCTACATCCGCATCAACGAATGCCTCGCTGCCATCAACGGCCGATCGATCGCAGATCACCTCGGGCGCACCGTTAGAGAAGCGAGTCCCGAAATCGCCGATATGGTAGAGCGGATTTACGGCCAAGTGCTGGCGACGCAAACCCCCGTGCTCGACTTGGAAGTTAAGGCCGCAACCAAGCAACAGCCGGGAGTTTGGCGGGATTGGCAAATCAGCTTTTACCCCGTGATCGATGAATCAGGAACACTGCTGGGAGTCAGCACCGTGGTTGCCGAAATCACCGATCGTAACCAAGCAAAACGGGTAATGCAGCAAAGCGAAGCCATATTCCGGCGGCTGTTCGAGTCAAATATTTTCGGAGTCGCGATCGGCGATTTTAGCGGTCGCATCGCCTACGCCAACCAATCCCTGCTCAACATGGTCGGCTACACCCGCTCAGACTTGCTCTCAGGTCAAATGCGGTGGGACAGGATGACCCCCCCCGAATACCTGCACCTCGACGCCTTAGCGGCCGGGGAACTGCGGGCTAAGGGAGTGGCAACTCCTTTCAAGAAAGAGTACATCCGCAAAGATGGCAGCCGCGTGCCGATTCTGATGGGCGGGACGACTCTGAACCCGGACGATCGCGAACCGGAAACGATCGTCGCATTCTTCATCGACTTGACCGAGATATCGCGGGTGGAAGCAGAACTCAAAAACAATCAAGAACGGCTGCAAATCGCTCAGCAAGCAGGCAAAATCGGAACTTTTGAATTGAACATCCAAACCTGCGAGGTCGCGTGTACGCCGGAGTTAGAGGCTTTGTACGGGCTGCCTGTCGGCAGTTTAGACAGCTATCAACGTTGGGCCCAAATGGTGCATCCAGACGATCGCGCTGTTACCGAAAAGCAGGTGCAGGCTGCGGTGGCCTCCGGGGAGGAATTAAACATTGAGTTCCGCATCTGCCGCCCGGACAAAAGCGTGGGCTGGATTGCTTGCAGGGCTAAGGTGTTTCAGGACGATCGCGGTTTGCCTTGGCGGATGATCGGGGTGAACGTCGATATCAGCGATCGCAAAGAAGCAGAAGCAGCGCGATCGCACATCAATCAAACTTTAGAAGCCTTGATTCAGGCTTGTCCTCTGTCAATTACCGTTTTCAGTGCCGACGACGGCACTGTGAAAATGTGGAACCCAGCCGCCGAGAGGATTTTTGGCTGGTCCGAATCAGAGGCGGTAGGTCAATTTGTGCCCAGCATTCCCCCAGACAAGCGGGAGGAATTCATGGCGAACTTGGAAGGAATTCGCGAAGGAAACCCGCTCGCCGGCATGGAAACCCAGCGCCAAAGGAAAGACGGCACTTCGATCGACCTCGCTGTGTGGGCAACTCCAGTCCGCGACAGCAACGGCAACATCCACTGTATGTCGATCGTCGCCGACATCAGCGATCGCAAGCAAGTCGAAGCACAACGCGCTCAGTTGCTCGATCGCGAACAAGCCGCGCGCGCCCAAGCAGAAGCCATCAACCGCCAGAAAGACGAGTTTCTAGCTACTCTTTCCCACGAACTCCGCACGCCTATAAATGTGATTCTGGGGTGGGCGCAGAGGCTGCGCGCCCTCCCGTACACGGAAGATGATTTAGTTTGCGGTTTGGAGGCGATCGAGCGTCAGTCGAGGGTGCAGGTGCAGCTAGTGGAAGATTTGCTCGACGTTTCCCGGATTATTCAAGGCAAGCTGGATCTGAAACCCGGCTGGTTGATCATGAGAAAGACGATCGAGGTTGCTCTGAATTCAGTTCGTTTCGCCGCCGAGGCCAAGTCTGTCAAGGTTTCCTCAGAATTTGACCCCGCAGTCGGCTTGATGTGGGGCGACGCCCAGAGGTTACAGCAGATAGTGTCGAATTTGCTGACTAACGCCGTGAAATTTACGCCTTCGGGGGGAACTGTGGAAGTGCGCTTGTCTGCGCTAGCTGTTAACGATTCCTCATCACCTAATTGCGTGCAAATTACTGTCAGCGATACCGGAAAGGGCATTTCCAAAGAGTTTCTGCCCTACGTGTTCGATCGCTTCCGACAAGCAGACGGCTCGATTACTAGGGATGACAGCGGTTTGGGACTGGGATTGGCGATCGTCCGGCACTTGGTGGAACTCCACGGCGGCACTGTGACTGCGGAAAGTCCGGGTAAAAACAAGGGTGCGACATTTACCGTGAAACTGCCGCTCAAACAGCGTCGGAGTAAGCAGCCACAGTTGAGAGGGGAAAAGAAATCCGATCAAATGCGTCCGGGTATTTTGGCAGGTTTAAAAGTGTTGGTAGTTGACGACGAACCCGACAACCGCCAGTTTTTGATTGTTGCGCTTGAACAGTTGGGGGCGACTGCGACTGCGGCTGCTTCGGCTGCGGAGGCGATCGACATTTTACAGCAGTCGCCACCGGATATTTTAGTCAGCGATATCGGTATGCCCGTTGAGGACGGCTACTCGCTGATCCGCAAAGTGCGATCGTCCGCATCCGACAAAATCAAGCGCCTGCCGGCTGTGGCGCTGACAGCTTATGCTAGCGAACAAGACCGCGATCGGGCGATCGCCGCCGGTTACAACGAACACTTAACAAAGCCGATCGAAAGCGCTCTATTCGCCGCCGTTTTAGCCAAGTTAAAAAATTTGCATTAGGGCGATCGGGTTCGATGAACGCACAAATAAGATCATTTCCGTTTGATTCGGATTTTTATGATATTAAATCTTGTAAGGGCGGCTTCACCAATAATAATTGCCCATAATCCAATACGGTTCAGATAAGACCGATTCCCCCTAGCCCCCCTTAAAAAGGGGGGGACAAGAAGTTGCTCAAAGTCCCCCAACAACCAGGGGGATTTAGGGGGATCTCCGGGGAATTAACAGTGTTAACTGAACCGTATTGACCCATAATCTACAATCTCATAAACCCGCCCCCGCTGGCTTTTCATTAACAACATGATTGCCGATACACACAAAGAAATTAGAAAAGTTATCACAGTTTATGTAAGTAAAAATCAGTCAAATGCCAAACAGCTAGAAACAGAACTGACAGAAGCAAATTTTGACAGCCGCGCCCAATCCTCGCTAGTAGTTGGTTATATTGAAGCGGGCGCAAAATTCACAGTTTTTGCGCGCCAATTGCCGGGAAAGGCACGCTACAGCAGTTAAAATACGATTGTCAGCGCAATTGGTTCACACCCATGCCCATTTATCACTTCAACCGCCTAACCGCAAAATTTTTCAGCAAACTTCCGCTGCGAACGGTTCTGATTGTTCCGTTTGTTTTGCAAACGGTGAGTGTAGTTGGGCTAGTGGGCTATCTTTCTTTCAAAAGTGGTCAGGAATCAGTCGAGGATGTGGCGCATCAGTTAATCGAACAAGTAGGAGAGCGAATTAGCGATCGCCTCACCGATAATAATGGACTGTCAGCAATCAATACCTTTTTGGCTAGGCTGCATTTCTCGGCATCGGGACAAACTTTTATTATGGATCGATCGGGCAATCTGATTGCCACATCTACACGAGAAACACCCTTGGTGACGCCAGCAAAAAAGCAACCGACGCCATTGCTAGCCACCAACAGCAAGGATGCCCGAACGCGAGATATTGCTCGACAACTCGCCAACCGATTTGACCACTTTCGCACGCTGCAAACAACCCAGCGATTTACCTTGACGAGCAAGCGCGATAGGCAGTTTGTCCGCGTCACTCCCTATCGAGATGCCCGTGGTTTGGATTGGTTAATTATCGTGGTGGTGCCAGAGTCTGATTTCATGGCTCCGATTCAAGCAAATACGCGCAATACATTGTGGTTATTGGCCGGTACACTGCCGCTGGCGATCGCGATCGGATTGTTGACTTCCCGTTGGGTAACAAAGCCAATTATGCGTTTGAATACCGCCGCCAAAAATGTTGCCAAAGGAAAATGGGATCAACCTTTAGAAATTAAACGCTTGGATGAAGTCGGAGAACTGGCCAATTCCTTCAATCTTATGGCAGCGCAACTGCAACAGGCTTTTGCAGACCAAAAATCTTTAAATGAAGCTTTAGCGCAGAGGGAGAGCCAACTCCAGCAATTTATCGAAGCCATACCTGCGGGAGTATCTATCCACGATGCCTCGGGTAAAGTCGTGTACTTCAACGAAACTGCCAAGCATTGGCTCGGCGTAGAAACTATCCCCGATGCGACTTTAGAAGAAGCAGTAGAAGTTTATCAAATGTACCGCCAAAACCAGCCGTATCCAATTGAAGAACTGCCTGCATTCCGAGCACTGCGCGGCGAAACGGTATTTCTTGAAGATATAGAACTTTATCGAGATGGGAAATTTATTCCTTTTGAGGTACGCGCCACACCCATTTTCGACGAAGGCGGAAACATTATTTATGCCATCATTACTTTTTCTAACATCGCACAGCGCAAACAATATGAAAAAATATTAACTGACTACAATCGCACTTTAGAAGCCGAAGTTGCCCAACGTACCTGGGCTTTAGCTCGTGCTAGCGAACTATTACAATATGAAATGGCAGATCGCAAATTGCTCGAACAAAAACTTTACACTTCTGCCGAGCAAGTTGTAAAAATATTTGAGTCGATAACTGATGTTGTATTGATTTTTAACCATGCAGAAAAAAGCATCCAAATTTTACCTACAAAGGGGATTTTTCAATACAACTATCAGACTAATCAGATCGACTCCATTCTCGAACAATTATTTCACGAGGAAGGCGAGGAGATTTATTTCGGTCAAGTTCGACAGGCATTGGAAACCAAACAAACTATTAGTTTTGATTACAGCCTGCGGATTAATAACAAAGAAGTTTGGTTTGCTGCTAAAATTTCGCCACTGTCCGATAGCTCCGCTGTTTGGGTAGCCCGCGATATTAGCGATCGCCAGTTTGCCGAAGCCCGACTGCTGGAAGCCCAAAAAATTGCCCGTATTGGCAGTTGGGAACACGATATCGCCACAAAAACCACTACTTGGAGCGAGGAACTATATCGCATTTACGAGCTCGATCCGACTCAAAAACCGCTGCCAACCGAACAATTAATCGAGCATTTTCATCCCGAAGATCGATCGCGCTATGTCAAAATGGTTCGCGATCAAGCTATGTCGGGGCAAAGCTTTGAAATTGATCTGCGGCTAATCCGAAGAGATGGCTCGCTCAGTTACATTGAAGTTCGAGGGAAACCGGTTTATGATAAAAAAGGCGAGTTGATCCGTTTGTTCGGCACTGTTTTGGATATTAGCGATCGCAAACAAGCGGAGTCAGCTTTGCGAGAAAGCGCCGAGAGGGAACAAGCCATCGCCCGATCGATCGAGCGCATCCGTCAATCCTTAGATATTGACACAATATTCAAAACCACCACCTCTGAACTGCGACAAACCCTAAAATGCGATCGTGTCGGTATCTATCGCTTTAATCCTGATTGGAGTGGGGAATTTGTTGCCGAATCAATGGCTCCCGGCTGGATATCACTGATGCAACAACCCGACGATTTTAATGTGCCCAACACTCTCGTCGAACACTCTCGCTGTACCGTAAAAACTATGCAAGCCGGCGGTACACCAGTGCTGGATACCTATCTACAAAAAAATCAAGGCGGTATGTACGCTAGAGGCGTTCCTTACCGCATAATTGAAGACATCTACAGCGCTGGCTTGAGTCCTTGTTACATAGAACTGTTAAAACAATTTCAAGCTAGAGCCTACGTTATTTTCCCCATATTTTGTGGCACTCAACTTTGGGGTTTGCTCGCCAGCTATCAAAATTCTGAACCCCGCACTTGGCGCGAAGCAGAAATCAATATTGGGCTGCAAATTAGCACCCAATTGGGAGTCGCCTTACAACAAGCTCAATTGCTCGAAGCCACGCAACAGCAAGCAGTACAGCTTCAACAAGCCGCCTGGGCCGCAGAAGCCGCCAACCTTGCCAAAAGCACTTTCCTGGCAAATATGAGCCACGAACTCCGCACCCCGCTAAACGCAATTCTAGGCTTCTCTCAATTGATGCAGCGCTCTACCAACCTCACTCGCGAACAACAGGAAAATATCCGCATCATCAACCGCAGCGGAGAACACTTGCTCGCTCTAATCAATCAAATATTAGATTTAGCCAAAATAGAGGCGGGACGCATTACAATCAACCCAACAGACTTTCAATTAAGCAGCCTGTTGAACGATTTGGAAGAGATGTTTCAACTCCAGGCAAGGGAGCAACAATTGCAGTTAATATTTGACTGCTCTCGCGAAGTTCCCGAATACGTGCAAACCGATCAACTTAAGTTGCGCCAAGTCTTAATCAATCTCCTCTCTAACGCCATTAAATTTACGAAACAAGGAGTAATTAGGTTAACAGTAAGTGCGGTTAGGGAGGGTGAATCTCAGCAATTACTAATGAGTAATTACCAATTACATTTTGAAATAGAAGACACTGGCTCCGGCATAGCTGCTGATGAGTTAGATAAACTTTTTCAAGCCTTTGTGCAAACCAAAACAGGAACAAAATCTCAGCAAGGAACAGGCTTGGGACTGGCTATCAGCCAACAGTTTATCAACCTGATGGGTGGCGTGATTACTGTACGCAGTGAAGTAGGGCGCGGCACCACATTCGCGTTTGATATCCCCGTCAGCGCCGTTGATGCCCCGGCGACTCAACCCGTACAGCCACTGCGTCGGGTGATAGCGCTCGAACCCAACCAGCCACGCTATCGTATTTTGATTGTGGACGATCAATCGGACAACCGCCAACTGCTGATCAAACTCCTCGCTGCCTTTAACTTTGAACTCCAAGAAGCCACCAACGGCATAGAAGCTATTGAAATGTGGTCGAGTTTTGAGCCACACTTAATTTTTATGGATATGTGGATGCCCGTGATGGATGGACATGAAGCGACCAAGCGCATTAAAGCCACTGTTAAAGGTCAAGCTACCGCAATTATTGCCGTGAGTGCCGGTAACGCCGAGGAAGCGCAAACCGTTACTGTATCAGATGATTGCGATGACTTTATCCACAAACCCTTTCGAGATACAGAAATTTTTGCCACCCTGCACAAACATCTGGGAGTGCGTTACATTTACGGTGAATCGGAGAGTGTTCCCGAGTCAACTCAAATTGAGGCTGCGACTCCAGAGACTCTAGCAGCTTTACCCGCAGATTGGCTGGCAGCTTTAGAGAAAGCCACAATTGAGTGCGATTTAGAGTTAATTCTGATCCAAATTGAGCAAATTCGCGATCGCAATGACGCTTTAGCTAGCGCTCTAGCCACATTGGCTAACGAGTTTCAGTTCAATCAAATACTAGCTCTCATCCATCCCGAACCAAAATAATAAGGATATGAGATAGGTTTGTAGTGAGTACGCGATCGTCCTCATAAAACCCGATCGGGCGATCGTACTCACTACAAACCTATAAAGGTTATTTTACCGAAATAGATATGAATTACGAACCAACTCCCGTCATAAAAGGGAATATTTTAATTGTTGATGATATTCCGGCTAATTTGCAACTTTTAGCTCAAATACTCTCGCAGCAAGGGTACAAAACACGCACCGCACCCGACGGCAAACTAGCGCTGCGGTCGATCGAATTAACTCCTCCTGACTTGATTTTGCTCGACATCATGATGCCCGGTATGGACGGCTACAAAGTCTGCGAAGTATTGAAAGCTTCTCCCACAACCAAGGATATTCCAGTTATTTTTATCAGCGCTTTGAATGAAGTATTAGATAAAGTCAAAGCATTTGAAGTTGGTGGTATAGATTATATCACAAAACCATTTCAGGAACAAGAAGTTCTCGCCCGCGTCTCAAATCAACTCGTGCAGCGCCAGTTGTTCCAACAAACACAATCCTATGCCAAGGAACTAGAACAAACCGTAACTGAACTCAAAAAGACTCAAGCTCAGTTAATACAGAAGGAAAAAATGGCTTCTTTAGGTCAGCTAGCGGCAGGAATTGCTCACGAAATCAACAATCCCGTCAGCTTTATCTACGGCAATATTTCTCTAGCGGCGGAGTATGCGCGAGATTTGCTTCGCCTCGTTGAATTGTACCGACATTACTACCCCCACCCCGTTGCAGAAATTCTCGGCGAATTGGACGAGATTCAACCCGAATTCATCGCAGAGGATTATCCAAAACTGCTGAATTCGATGACAGAGGGTGCTTCTCGGATTAGCGAAATTGTGATGTCTTTGCGGAACTTCTCCCGCCTTGGCGAACAAAAGTACAAGCCAGTGGATATTCATGAAGGCATTGACAATACTTTAGTTATTTTGCAACATCGGCTAAAGGGAGCAAACAAAGCTGGTGAGATAGAGGTCATTAAAAACTACAGCCAACTGCCAAGAGTCACCTGTTACGCCAGTGAGTTAAATCAGGTGTTCATGAATCTGCTAACTAATGCTATTGATGCCCTGGAAAATCAATCGTCCCCCCGAAAAATTACTATCAGCACTTCAGTAGGTTTTGAGTCAGAAGCTGCGCTGCACAATCACGATTCAATATTAGCCACTCAAAACAATCAATCCGTTGTGATTAACATTGCCGATAACGGTTGTGGCATGAGTGAGGAAGTGCGCCACCAGATATTTGACCCATTTTTTACTACGAAGCCTGTAGGCCGCGGTACTGGATTAGGGTTGGCAATCAGTCACGATATTGTAGTGGAAAAACATCGAGGTCAAATCAGTTGTATTTCTGCTCCGGGCCGAGGAACAGAGTTAATTTTGCAGATTCCGATATGTGTTAAATCTTAACTGTTAAAATCTTAACAGACGGAGATGATATATCAGATAGATTGTAGCCGAGCATCTGTAGGGAAACGGCAATGCCGTTTCCGGCGCGGGAATGAGGGAAACGGCAATGCAGTTTCCCTACGGTTCGCATTAAGGACTATTGTATTTACTTTAAATCGAGCAATCCGCTAGTTTTTAGCTTGGGATTAAACCGGATTTCTTCAGTTACACCGCGAGCTTTGAGGAGCGATAAAATTTCATTTTCCACCCGCCGCGCGACATTTTTCAACAATTTATCTTTGGCAATTTCATCGGCGAAGATACCTTCATAATTTGCCGTTTCTTGGGCGGTCATCACAGTTTTGGTGTCGATGGGGTCGTTCCACTTGGCAGCATCGGCACCGTTACCCTGGGGTTGGGAACCGTTTTCGGCAATCCAACTTGATCGGATGCTTTCTAGGATAGTGCGGCTGGGCTTGTCAATAGTTTGGACTTTCAGCCAGTAGCAATATTGGGTTTGGCGTACCAAATGCTGTTTGAGGCTGAGGTAAATGTCGCGAGAATAGCCGACAAATTGCAGCACTTTCTCGCTGTCAAAAATCGCGTAAACGCCGATTTTTCCCTGGACAAAATCGGGCAATTTTCCCTCGGAGTCTATGTATGGAATGAATTCTAAGCTGGCGAGAGAGTGAATGTCTTCTGTCATCCGATTTTAGATTTTAGATTTTAGATTTTAGATTAAACCACAGATTAGCCAGCCTTTACCTAACTCTTAAAAACTCGATAAACGGCACAGAGGCGGCTGGGTTTAAATATTTTGGCTTGGAACATGAAATTAGGGGGGACGTTGACGATCGCAAAATCGCTCGATTCATGATACTTTTCAAATTCAGCAGGCATTCCCTTCGGCGTCTCGCTGCTGTAAGGGACTGGCTGAAAAAGTAACTCGGCAAACTCAATGCGCGAGCACTGCAATTGTAGGGCTATTTGTTGGACAAAGCTTTCACCTGTTAATAAACCGAACAGTGCAGTTTTAGCCTCTGGTTCGAGGACAAAACTGCTATCGTAGCTTTCAATAATCTTAAGACCCATTTTCTGTATACTCCTGACAGATGGCGGTTAACGGTTATTGGTTAACTGTTGATCGATCGACTTAATCCTGAATTTTACCTGAGATTGACCGTTTTGAAGGCAGAAGGTATTCGCCAGGAGGTCAATCGATTTTAGATTTGAGATTTTAGATTAAAGAATTGAAGCCTTGACCCCAGGGATAAATTCGGGGGGCAAGTTTCATGGGATACAGGTTTTTTATTTCTCCAGGGATGAATCCGGGGGCTTGTATCCTGGATGATTTCGGTCAATAAAAATACCACAATCAGGAAATTTTGACAAATAGCCCTGATTTATTTGCCGATCGCTTTTATCATGTCCGTATCGCCATCTATCCGACTACGACTAAAAGGCTATGCAGAAGATTGAAAAAGCATCATTCCCAGCTTCCAGAAGTGCCCCGAACCAGCCGGACTGGCTAGAATTGGTAGAATACGCCTCTGTGGCTGGTTCAGCGATTGGCACGATTGCTGCTGGATTGTCTGGCCAAATTCTCTACGCTGCCGCCCCCTTAACCGCAGCACTCTCGCTGAATATCGCCAATCGCCAGCGTTTCGAGCAACAAATGCAACAAAAGGCAAATTCTGCGATTACGGACGTACAGGCCGCAGTAGAACGTCGATCGCAGCAAGTTCAGATACTACCTGGACAACCTGCGGAACTCTACACCGCTGTCTCCGACTTGCAGCAAAAACTCCTGGGCTTGGAATCCGGCGTCATCGCCGAGGTACAAGCTGCCGTAGCCTCCCTCGAACGCCAAGCCCAGGCGCTGCCGGCAGATTCTCAGGATTTCAACACGCAACTGTCGGATTTGCAGCAAAAACTCCGCATTTTGGAAAATAGCGCCCTGAGAGAGCATGATTGGGAAAATGTCAACGTCCGATTTTTATTGATGGGCGAACAGTTAACTGAAGTTAAAACTATTACGACTCAGTTACAGGAGCGATCGAACGAAGTAGACTTCGATACAATCCAAGGTTCTCTCAAGCAATTGCAGGATTTGCTCGATCGACCCACAATAGACACAGGGATGTTGCAAACCGAGATTCAGCGTTTGCAGCAGCAAGTTTCCGAGTTGCAGCGGCAAAATCAAGAAATTGTCAAGCCTTATTTGCAGCGTCTGACTCGCGCCGTGAAGAAACTATCCGCAAATTAGTCTTACTTATTCGTTTTTCGTAGGGTGCAGCGCGGGCATCTTCCCGCAGTCTTTTGTAGGGTGCGCCGGGCCGCGCACCTTACCAATTACCAATTACCCGTTACTAAATTTTTGCCAAGCTTGCCAGAAAACATAAATCGATAAGATTGCCAAGAGCGATCGAAAAGCTAAACTAATAGTGCGATCGGGCAATCTCGGCAAAAACCGCGTGCTCACCTGCGCGCCCAACAAACCGCCGCCCCCCAGAATTAACCCCACAACCCACAAAACATTGCCGCGCGCCGCGTGTCCCGCCGTCGCCGAAATTGCCGTGATGACGATGACGCCCAAGCTGGTTTGAATTGCGGTTTTAATGCTTTCTCCTAACAGCAAAATTTGCAGGGGAACCATAATCACGCCGCCGCCTACGCCGAACAAACCCGCTAATAACCCCGCAGCACTGCCTGTAGCAATTTTAGCAAAAGTTGGATTGAATAAAATATTTGAATTATTGGGTAATTCGTGATTGGTAATTGGTAATTGAGCCTTGTCTCCTTGTCCCGCTTCTCCTCTTAGTTCCTCTTGTTCTGCTTCCGCTTTCTTCTTAGCTGTCAGGTGCTTGCGAACTTCAATCAAATAAATATTGAGCCACAGCAACAACCCAAAAGTAAGTAACAGCAAGTAAGGCGGAAATATCCCCGCCAAATAAGCACCGATTTGTGCGGTAATGACGGCTGGAAATCCGATGCCTGCGACTTGGCTCAAGCTGAGGTAGCCCATGCGCCAATTCTGGATGCTGCCAGAAATAGCTGTAATGACGATCGACAAACCGCTAGTAGCAACCGCCTGTACCGGAGCGTACTTGAGAGCCACCAACAAAGGCACGAGCACCGTACCGCCACCAATACCCAAAAATCCAGCTAGAATTCCGGCAAAAATTCCGGCCGCACCCAACATCAATAATTCACTGATAGTCATTAGTCATTACTCAGTAGTCAACAGTTAACAGTCAACAGTCAACAGTTAACAGTCAACAATCAAATTTTAAGAATCATTAGTTGTGCCGTCGGGCATAATTGCCCGCCTCAAATCTGCATCGCGGAAGTTAGTTCGATTGAGATTAGCGTCAATCAAAACCGCTTCCACCAAAACAGCCCCGCTAAAATTAGACCAGCACAGCTTAGCCCGGTACAAATTAGCACCGCTCAAATTAGCTCTTGCCAGGGTTGACCAACTCACATTAGCAACTCTCAAATTAGCATTGCTCAGATTAGCGTCGGTGAGATTAGCTCCCACCATCGTTACTTGGCGCAAGTCTGCACCAGCCAAGTTGGCCCCGCTCACCATCGCCCCGCTGAGAATTGCCTGAGTCAGATTAGCTCTTTCTAAAAGCGACTCGCTGAGGATGGCATTTGTCAGGTTTACCGCCTTGAGAGTTGACCAACTCAAATTTGCCTTCATCAAATTAATGCGAATCATGCTAGCGTCCGTTAAGTTGGCCGCAAACAAATTCGCTTCGGTAAAGTTGGCTTCGGTCAAATTAGCTTCGGTCAAATTAGCCTTGGTCATGTTGACTTCTCTGGCCATTGAGCCGCGCAGGTTGGCTCCCATCAGGTTAGCCCCGCTGAGATTGGCGCGGCTCAAATCGGTACCGATGAGATTTGCTTCGCTGAGGTTGGCTTCCGTCATATCCACCCCTGCCAATTTCACCTCGCGCAAGTTCGCTCCTGTCAGGTTAGCGCCTTTGAGGTTTGCGTCTTGGAAATTCGCTCTGGTAAAGTTAGCCTCGCTGAGGTTTACCCCTTTTAAGTCGGCCCCGGCGAGGTTAATTTCTCGAAAATTTCTTTCTCCGGCCGCATATTGCCTCAGAATTCGATCGGCCTCCATGTCATTCGCCTCGCAATTTTTTTTAAACGTTAGAGTGATGGGTGTTACCACATCATCCCAGATAACCACGGTATTCACTCTGCACGCTGTAGTATCTGTAGAATCTTTGCATTGCTTTCGGGGCACTGCAGTGCCACTGCCTCCTAAAAGGTCGGACAAATATCAACGCTTCTGAGAAAATTAGAAATAGCGTAAAACTCTCGGCACTGGGCAGTCAACAGCCAGCAGCAAAGAAAAACAGACAACTGACAAGTCAACAACAGACAACTGACAAAGGAAATTTTAAAATGCCTGAAAATTTGAGAAGCCAAGCTGTGACTGGGGGCGTGCAGCGCGCGCCCAACCGCGCAATGCTGCGGGCAGTCGGTTTTGGCGACGGCGATTTCACTAAGCCGATTGTGGGGATTGCCAACGGGTACAGCACGATTACGCCCTGCAATATGGGATTGAACGAGCTCGCTTTGCGGGCTATTGCGGGTGCAAGAGAAGCCGGCGCGATGCCACAGATGTTCGGTACGATTACTATCAGCGACGGAATCTCGATGGGAACTGAAGGGATGAAATATTCTCTGGTGTCGAGAGATGTGATTGCTGATTCGATAGAAACTGTTTGCAACGGTCAAAGTATGGACGGTGTGCTAGCTGTCGGCGGTTGCGATAAAAATATGCCGGGGGCGATGATTGCGATCGCCCGCATGAACATTCCTGCTATTTTTGTTTACGGCGGCACGATCAAACCGGGACACCACAACGGACGCGATTTAACCGTTGTCAGCGCTTTTGAAGCAGTCGGTCAATTCAGCGCGGGCAAAATTGACGAAACAGAACTCAATGCAGTGGAAGAGAAAGCTTGTCCGGGTGCGGGTTCTTGCGGCGGAATGTTCACAGCAAATACGATGTCGAGCGCTTTTGAAGCGATGGGCATGAGTTTGCCTTATTCTTCGACAATGGCTGCTGAGGATGCCGAAAAAGCTGACAGCGCTGCTGAATCTGCAAAAGTTCTGGTGGAATCTGTCCGCAAACAGTTGTTACCGAGCAAAATTTTGACTCGCAAGGCCTTTGAAAATGCCATCGCGGTAATCATGGCAGTCGGCGGTTCAACCAACGCTGTGCTGCATTTATTAGCCATTTCCAATGCGATCGGCGTTGAACTGTCCCTCGACGATTTTGAAACTATTAGAGCGAAAGTGCCGGTGCTGTGCGACCTCAAACCCAGCGGCAAATATGTAGCAACCGATTTGCACAAAGCCGGCGGCATTCCTCAAGTAATGAAAATGCTGCTAGAAAAGGGTTTACTACACGGAGACGCCCTGACAATTACCGGTCAAACTGTTGCTGAAGTGTTAGCAGATATTCCAGCCGAACCCCGCACCGACCAAGATGTCATCCGCCCTTGGAACAACCCGATGTACGCCCAAGGACATTTAGCAATTCTGAGAGGAAATCTGGCAACCGAAGGAGCCGTTGCTAAAATTACTGGCGTTAAAAAACCGCAAATTACCGGCCCGGCGCGGGTATTTGAATCTGAAGAAAATTGTTTGGATGCAATTTTAGCGGGCAAAATTCAAGCCGGAGATGTGATTATCATCCGCTACGAAGGGCCCAAAGGCGGGCCGGGAATGCGCGAAATGTTAGCACCAACTTCGGCAATTATTGGCGCAGGTTTGGGCGATTCTGTAGGGTTAATTACTGACGGTCGCTTCTCTGGCGGAACTTACGGAATGGTTGTCGGTCACGTTGCACCAGAAGCACAAGTTGGCGGGACAATTGCTCTGGTAAAAGAGGGCGATTCAATTACGATTGATGCTAACAATCGCTTGTTGCAGCTCAATGTTTCTGACGCAGAATTGGAGCAGCGACGCGCTCTTTGGCAGCCTCCTAAACCTCGCTATACTAGAGGGGTTTTGGCTAAATATGCTAAGTTGGTTTCTTCTAGTAGTATCGGTGCTGTGACTGATTTGGGTTTGGGTTAAAGTAGGAATTTTTTTAACCGCCGATGAAGGCAGATAAACGCAGATGAACGCAGATAAAATCTTATCTGCGTTCATCTGTGTTCATCCGCTGATATGTGCGGTTACAAAAATCCCAAATTAACTGCGCTGATTCAAAAAGCGGCTAGCCATCGACATTGCATCAGTAATATCTACATCACCGTCTCCATCTCCATCTAAAAACGTATTCAAAACGGGATTTCCGCCGTGGGCTGGATTTTGGGCGTTGCCGCCGGTTTGTAGCAAATTCAGTACGAGCGGCACCAAAACAGGTATCATCGCTTGCACTGTGGCGTTATTTAAACCGGTTCTTTGGGCGATATCGGCTACTATTTGCGTCAGTTGGCCTGCTCCGAACAAACTCTGTACCGCTTGGGGATTGGGATTTGTACCGCTAAATTGGTTGACAAGTTGTTGAGCTTGTGCGTCTCCTGACTGCGATCGCACGTCTTGTAATGCCGATCGCACGTGTCCGCCCAAAACCGACATTGCTAGCTGAGTCGTACCCGCATCGATGCCCTGGTTGCCACTCAACTGCTCTACCGCACCGAGAATGTTGCCCAACTGATTGGGACTTGCTTGTTGGTTGGGATTGTCGATCGCGCTCAAAATTTGGTCAAATAGTCCCATACTTTTCGCTCCGTACAGTGATTGCTCAACTTTAAATTATAGCAAATCCTGTTTTTAAAGATTACTGAAAATAGTTTTTAGTTGGGTATTCTCACTCAGCGAGTGGGGTAGCAACAGCCAGTCAGTAAGCAATCTCATACCATTTTAGATTTTAGATGTGGAATAAATTATGACATTAGAGTGGGGAGCTTGCTTGCAGTTGCATTCTTTTTTCAAACAGGGATAAAAACGGATAATTTTTAACTTTTTACAGTTCCTCTTTTTTCGGCATTGGTTGGCACTTTCTCGTTGCCTCGGGAATTATATTCGGTAGCAAGTGGAGGTTGTAAGAGCGTCTTTTGCATTAAATTCTCCTGCTTAATCGGCAGGGCGATCGAAAATTCTGTCCCCGTTCCTACCTCCGACCAAAAGTTAATCGTCCCGCCGTGTTTCTGGACTATAATTTCGCGACCAATTGCCAATCCCAAACCAGTACCTACACCTCTCGGTTTAGTCGTAAAGAATGTTTCAAACATTTTTTCTTGACTCTCTGGGGCTATTCCCATACCGTTATCTGAAATTCGCACTACCACTGAGTCGTCGTCCAAGTATTCTGTAGCAATGACAATTCTCGGCGAAAAACTCGGTTTTTTCTGTTTAAGTGACTCCGAAGCAGATTGTTTTTTCGCCTCCTCAGAGCTGCTTTTCTCAATTTTTGCTTTTTCTTCCACAGCATCTAGTGCATTGTTCAGAAGGTTCACAAATACCTGGTACAGCAAACCCATATAGCCTTCAACAGTCGGGATGTTCCCGTAATTGCATACCACTTCAATGCCCTGTTTGATGCGGCTGTTGAGAATCAGCAAACTGCTGTCTATGCAGGCGTGCAAATCGACGGGATGAGGGGTCGCCTCGTCGAGGCGAGAAAAATCTTTCAAACTTAAGATAATAGCTTTGGCTCTTTCCGCCCCTAGCTGCATCGAGTCAAATATTTTGCTCAAATCTTCTTTGAGAAAATCGATGTCTATTTCTTCGCCTTTGGCGATAACGGCAGCAGGCTGGTTGGGGATTTCTGTTTCGTAAGTTTTGAGCAAATCTAAAATATCTTCAACATAATTTCTGGCTGGGTCGATATTGGCATAAATAAAATTGATTGGGTTGTTAACTTCGTGAGCAACACCGGCTAACATCCGCCCCAAAGTTGCCATTTTCTCGTTTTGAAGTATCTGGGTTTGTTGTTCAGATTTCAATTCTTCTAGCAACTGATTTACTTTCTGAATCAGTTGATTCAGCGAAGCTGCCAATACTCCCACTTCATCGGTGCTGGTAACTGGTACTTGCAACTGAAAATTAGATTCTTGAGTCACTCGCTGAGCGATTTTAGTGACAGTGGCGAGGGGTTTGGCGATCGCCCGACTGGTGAAGCCCGCCAGCAGTGCTGCAACGACGATCGACAGTGCCATACTACCCAAAATTATTTGCACCCGCAGCGCCTGGGCTCGCAGCAGATCCTCCCGCCCTGCATCTTCTTGCTCTTGGGCGCGATCGATAATTTCTGTTATATCATTGACCGCCCTATCTAGTTGCAACCCCATTTTATCTCGATCGAAATTCAACAGCAACTTACGTTTAATACTTTGTTGAGCGGGGTTATTTGGCAGGTTACTAATTTTTTTATTAACTATTTCTAGTCTAGCAATATAATTAGACAATATCGAATCGCAAGTTTTTTTAAATTCTTCTATACCTTCTATGTCTTCCATGTAGTGAGATTTTTTTACTTTCGATAACAAAAACTTCAAATTGTAAATATTGTTTTGTATTTGTTCGTATTTCCTATCAAATAATTGGGGTTTTTCTAGCCCGTAAATCAGCCCCTTTTGGCTGTTTTGCGTTCGCAGTAAAGCCACCTGCAACTTATTTAAAAGCTGAGTTTCTCGATCGATGTGTACTTGATTGTTAGTTCTGCGATAGTAATGAGTGCCCACCAACATCCCGAGAGTCGTTCCCCCAATCGCAACACAAAGAGCCAGTGCGTACCCACTGCTGATTTTGTCGCGAATAGTGAGGTTGCCCAAGGAATAGGCTATGTGAGCGAAATAATTGAGCTTAAGTGGCGGGCTGTCTTTGATGTTATGCTCGCAAGAGGTAGAGAGTTCTTGTGAAGGCTGATTCTGATGTTTGAGCTGCATAGATGCTAACCTGTGAATAATTCACGCACTGACAATTCAGTCTAACTTAACTCGCGGCTAATTTGACAGTAGTGCCGTGATATTTAATGTGATAACTTTTGTAAATTAGGATGCTCTTAGCTTGCCTAAAAAACCCCGTTTCTCGTTTCTACTTTCGGAGCTTCCAGGAGCCACTGGTTTTACAAAACCGGGTTTCTCTGTACTGAATGCCATATTTGTTTCTTAATAAAAAAGTATTGCTAGACTCGCGAGCGAATAAATCACCGAATAAATAAGTAGGTAGATGCAAATAAACCAGCCTACGGTTCGGGCGGGCGATAAGCTGTAGCTGAGTTATGGTGCAAGCTACAATTGCAGGAAGAGGGCGATCGCACTTGTCCGTCCCGCTGGCGCTCAAACTCCGCAAACCGCGCCTGCTGGACAAGCAGAATCGGGATTTGGGGGCTAGCGCAGTACGATCCTCTTCGTTGGCTTCGCTAACGGGCGCTTCGCCATTTTAGATTTTAGATTTTAGATTTTAGATTTGCCATGACTGATGACTATCGGCGTAATGTAAAAATCAAAGCATAACCCTTTTATTTGCCACTCCCCTCATGCCTTTGCCACGCCTGTTAACCTTAATTGCTGCTTTCTGCCTTGCCCTGGGGCTGATTATTGGGCTGGTGAGTTCCTTAACGGGGCTTTACAGTCAAGTTGCGTGGTCTGCCTCTCCGCTGTTGGCTAATTTGCTGATTTTCCTGATAATTGTACTTTTAGGAACCCTAATTTTTGCGCTATTTTATTATTTTAGGCTGCTGCAACGCCCCCAGAAAGTTAAGGGAAAACGGCCGATTACTCCGAAGGTTCCTGTTGTTAAAAGTGAAGCTGCTTCGGAAAATCTCAAAGCAATCAGGCAGCAAGTCGATCGCATTCAAGATGAAGTAGCGCGCCAAGCTTTGCTGTTGAGAGCCCGCGAAATTGAAGCTAGCATGGCTCGCGGCAGCGTTAGAGTAGTGGTTTTCGGCACCGGTTCTGCGGGCAAAACTTCCGCTGTCAATGCGTTGGTGGGGCGGATGGCTGGACAGGTGGGCGCGCCGATGGGAACTACCGAAGTTGGAGAAACTTACACTCTGAAATTGAAAGGAATCGATCGAGAATTAGCAATTACTGATACCCCAGGCATCTTGGAAGCGGGAGTAGCGGGAACTTACAGAGAAGAATTGGCGAGGCAGTTGGCGGCGAGGGCAGATTTGATCTTATTTGTTTTGGACGGCGATTTACGCAAATCCGAGTACGAACCGCTGCGGACTTTGGCGGAAATTGGCAAAAGGTCGATCGTGGTTTTTAATAAAGTTGACCTTTATCCCGACAACGACAGAGATGAAATTCTCGATCAACTGCGGCAGCGAGTCAAAGGTTTTGTATCAGCAATGGATGTAGTCGCCATTAGCGCCAACCCGCAAAAAGTTGTACTAGAAGACGGCACAATTTTTCAGCCAGACCCGGATATTATGCCATTAATTCGGCGCGTCGCTGCGATTTTGCGAGCTGAAGGCGAAGACTTAATTGCGGACAATATTTTGCTGCAATCTCAGCACTTGGGTGACCAAGCGCGCAAGTTAATTGATGCTCAAAGAAGGCGGCAAGCTGATAAGGCAGTAGAGCGATTTCAGTGGATCGGAGCCGGAGTAATTGCTGTCACGCCTTTGCCCGTTGTGGATTTGTTAGCGACAGCAGCAGTTAACGCTCAAATGGTAGTAGAAATTGCCAAGATTTACGGCTGCGAATTAAATATCGATCGCGCGAAAGAATTGGCATTGTCTCTAGCAAAAACCCTAGCAAGTTTGGGCATAGTTGAAGGCGTAATTCAAGTAGTATCAAGGGCGCTGCAATTAAGCGTAGCCGGGTTTGTACTTGGCAAAGCAATTCAAGCAGTCAGTGCCGCTTATTTAACCAGAATTGCTGGTAAAAGTTTTATTGAATATTTCCGCCATGACCAAGATTGGGGCGACGGCGGCATCACCGAAGTCGTGCAAAGGCAGTTTCAGTTAAATAGGAAGGACGAGTTTGTAAAAGCATTTGTCAAAGATGCGATCGCCCGCGTTGTCGAACCTCTGAACATTTATCAGCAGGAATCGGAACCAGAATTAGAAATGTCAGCCGAATTGGAACCAGAAATAGAACCAGAACCTTTGTATCAGCCGCCGCAACAAGACGATTGGGAAACTTACAGTAACAAGCGAAAGGATGACTGGTAATGGGGAATTGGCCAAACAGGGAAGTAAGAATTGGGTAATTACGATCGTTCAATGAGATGTTCCCTGAGTCTGCTTTGTTGAATTTTATTAAGAAATTTTACAATAATTTTACACATGGGGGAAACTCCGGGGGGGATCAAGTCAAACTATCCGAGAGATCGATCGAACCCAACACAATTTTGATAAGATTGAAGATTCACAACAAAATTTGCTATTGTCCGTCCGGGTAAAAACAATGAGCGATCGACCAATTATTCTCGGTATTGTCGGAGACAGCGCAGCGGGCAAAACCACCCTGACGCGGGGAATTGCCCAAGTATTGGGGCCAGAAAATGTTACTGTGATTTGCACTGACGACTATCACCGCTACGACAGAAAGCAGCGGGCAGAAATCGGACTCACAGCTTTGCATCCCGACTGCAATTACCTCGACATCATGCAGCAGCACCTCAGCCTGCTGCGTACCGGACAAGCAATTCTCAAACCCATCTACAACCACACGACAGGTACATTCGACCCGCCGGAATACATCAAGCCCAGCAAATTTGTAATAGTTGAAGGTTTGCTGGGTTACGCAACCCGAACAATTCGCGATTCTTACGACGTAAAAGTGTATCTTGCTCCCCCAGAAGAGCTGCGAACTCAGTGGAAAGTTAAGCGCGATGTCATGAAGCGCGGTTATACTGAAGAACAGGTGCTTGCAGAGATACAAAAACGGGAACCGGATTCAGAAGACTTCATTCGCCCCCAGCGCAAAGTTGCCGACGTTGTAGTTAGTTTTTACCCGCCCGAAGTGGACAAAGAATCAAATTTGAGCGTCCGTTTAGTGCTCAGACCGACAATTCCTCACCCTGATTTTACTGAAATTTTAGGTAGAGGCAGCGATAGTTTTCAACCTGCAATTCGCTTGGGACTCGATCGGGATATGGGCAAACCTGTTGACGTTTTGGAAGTAGACTCCCACGCTACTAGCGATCAAGTAAACGAACTGGAAATGCTCTTGTGCGGCGAGTTGCCACACCTGCGGGGATTTTGCACCGCCCAAGGCAACCCGGAAATTGGCAAACTGATCGGCACAACTGGCGAAGTTTTGCAAAGTTACCCGCTAGCTTTGACGCAGTTGCTAGTTGCATATCACATGATGAAAGCAATTCATGTGTATTAGTTAGTTGTTAGTTGTTATTTGTTATTTTTTAATTGTTATTATGTTTTTGGTCATTAGCTTCAATTACTATTACCAATTAGAATTAGTAACAAATAACAACTAACCCATGACTAATGGCTCATAATTTGAGAATCTGCAATTTTCCAGATGCCATCCCAATACTCTAAGGTATAGCGAACTACCTTAGTATTAAAACTGCTAGTCTCGACTCTGCCATTTCGGTACACTGTGGCGTCTTCGGTGACTTTGACTTCAATAGTGGCTTTGTTTCCCGATGCTGCAAAGCGTTCGACCGATTCAACTTTTTGGACACCGTATCGGTACTGAGAATTGCTGTTTATCAGATTGTCCATCGCTTTGACGGTATCGGTATACAAAATACCTGTAGTCATTTTAGCCAGCAATTGGCGATCGAATGGAGGAGCAAATATTTGCTGCTTTGCATCCAGCCACTTGCTAATTAAATCCGAAGCTTGTCCGAGAGTAATATTCGGAGCTTCACTAATATAATTTTCGCAGTAATTTGTTGCTAGCGGTTGTCTGCTACAAGTAATATTTTCCGCTTTCGCGGGCGGAGTCAACCACAAAGGAGTTAAGATAGCGAGTAGGATTATCGGTTTCATATCTAAATTCCTCAATCATCCTAAATTGACTGTGTTTAGCCAAAATTTAAGTGAGAATTATTAGAAAATAATCTCAACCTATCATTAGTTGGTCAGTAATTGGCTCTACATCATGTACTGGGGGAATTTCGGAATTTTAATTGTATTATTTTTGTCACAATTGAGAATAAATCCTCGGTGCTCGCCAAGTCGGGTTAGCCGTGCCTAATTGTTGAATTGGGGTGGAGACTGGCAATTGACTTTGAGGTGCGGGCACCATTTCGCCTCGGAAGTCCAGGAGGGTGACGAGCAGCAGATAGGCAACTGCTAAAATTATAGAAATCACCCCTGTGATAATAGCAATAATTTTGGAACGATCCATATTCAGAAAGTTTTAAGTTCAGCTAAGATCAGTTTAACATTAAAAAGAGCAATTATTACTGAACTTATGCAATAGAATATAATCAGGTGCTAGTTATTTCTGTGACAAAAATGGAACCTCTTGTAGATGCGCCAAATCCCACCGAGATGCACGGAGCTACCCCAGTGGTGGAAACATTTAATCTGGGGAAGTTCTACCGTACCGGCTTCTGGATGAATGAAAAAATTGAATCGCTCAAAAATTGCACTCTGACTGTCTCTGAGGGCGAAACTTTCGGGTTGTTAGGGCAAAATGGAGCGGGGAAAACTACGCTGCTGAAAACTTTGCTAGGTATAGTGCGCCCCACTTCTGGCCGGGCGCTGCTGTTGGGGAGGCCTTTGGGCGATCGCACCGTGAAGCAGCGAGTCGGCTATTTGCCAGAAAATCCCTATTTTTACGATTATCTCACGGGCTGGGAATTCTTGCAGTTTGCGGCGGGCTTATTTCAAATTCCCCCGTCCATTCAGCGGCAGCGAATTCCGAATTTGCTAGACTTAGTTGGGCTATCTCAATCGGCGGCAATAAAAAAACAGTTGCGCCAGTATTCTAAGGGAATGCTGCAACGGATCGGCATGGCTCAAGCTTTGATTAACAATCCCGATGTGGTATTTTTGGATGAGCCGATGTCTGGTTTAGATCCGATGGGACGCTATCAGATGCGGGAGATAATTTTATCGCTGAAAAATCAAGGAAAAACAATTTTTTTTAATTCGCATATATTGTCGGATGTGGAGAAAATTTGCGATCGAGTGGCAATTTTGGCCAGAGGTGAGTTAATCTGCATTGGTGCGATAGATCAACTCCTGGGTAATACTGAAACTTACCGGGTTGAAGGTAGGGGCGGCCACTTGAATATCCTGAAAAAGTGGATACCGGATATGGAAGTTGATAATGATTTGTGGTACGGTCATTTGCAGGGCGATCCGAAGGAGTTTATTTCGAGTCTGAGCGGTACGGGAGGGCAGCTAATTGGGATGAATTTGGCTAAGCCTAGTTTGGAAGAGTTTTTTATGCAGCAACTGCAAGAAAGAGGAATTTATTCTAGTGGTTGAAGTCAATACATCAAGTTTATTGTGGGGTTGGGCATCTTGCCCGCCCTGACTATAGAAACGGGATCTTCGGCCCGTTCCACAGCAGATCAAGTTTATTGTGGGGTGGGCATCTTTCCCGCCCAAACTAATAAGAAAACTGCCTCTTCGGCCCGTTCCACAGGACATCAAATTTATTGTGGGTTGGGCATCTTGCCCGCCTTTTAAAGGCTAATGTTTTTTACTTCCGTTAACAATGGCAACTGTAGATTTGCACATACTAACTCTGCACAATTCCACTGCCACAAATACTCATAGACTTCAGAAATAATCGCACTTGCCGCATCTAAATCTCCTGCTTGAGAAGCATGATAGTGTGCTCTGATTAGGGGCTTAACGCCTTCATCTGCGGTGCAAAAAAGTGCGATCGCCCTTACGACAAAAAGTGCGATCGCCCCTTTCAATTCCTAACCAGAAATCACCTCACTCAACAGATGAGCCTGAGAACCCTCCAGACGCGGCCCGTGAATCTGCACCACCCTAGAAGCCAAGAAATTGCCCCAGCGCGCCGCTTGTACAGAACTCAAACCATTAGTAATTCCAAACAAAACACCGCCCGCAAAAGCATCCCCAGCACCCACAGTATCGATCGCCTTTACCGGAAATCCAGCCACATCCACAATCTGTTTGTTCTCCACCACCATGCAGCCTTTATCCCCATTAGTGATAAAAGCCAAATCCGAAATCTCGCTCATTTTCCGAGCGCACTCTTCCAGAGATTCCTCCTTGAAAAAGCTCCGAACTTCATCAGCATTGCAAAAAATTACATCACAATATTCCGAAACCACCTTGTGAAAATCATCAGCAAATCGATCGACTAAAAAGCCATCCGAAAAAGTAAAAGCCACCTTTACACCCAGACGCTTAGACTGTTCCATCGTCTCAATGCTAGCCTTTCTCGGATCGGGAGCATCCCAAAGATAACCCTCAACATAACTATACTTGCAGTGAGCCAGTCGATCGACATCAATATCAGTCGCAGCCAAAGTAGTAGAAACCCCCAGATTAGTACACATCGTGCGTTCCGCATCCGGCGTAGTCAGCACAACACAAGTACCAGTGGGTTCCTTAGACTCAGCAGCAGGATGCACGTTAAAATCAATCCCCGCCGCCAGCAAATCTTGCCGATAAAATTCGCCGTTAGTATCCTTAGCAACCTTCCCCGAATAATACGCTTTACCGCCGCTCTGAGCCAAACCAATTATCGTATTTGCCGCCGAACCTCCCGATCGCATTTGCAGTGAATTGTGCTCTAAATCGTGCAAAATACCCCCCTGCGTTTCCGAATTCATCAGGGTCATCCCGCCGCGATTCAGCCCGTGGCCGAGTACAAATTCATCTTCTACCAATGCTAGGATGTCTACCAGGGCATTTCCCACGCCAAACACATCCACGGAACGGGAATCTTGATTGTTTTCTGTCATCAGTAATTTTTGGTTTACACTAATTATCAACTTTATAATAAATCGACTTCAACTCAACATCTATTTTCTTTAAGTTATCTTTATCTAAATCCCCAAGCCCAAATCGATCTAATCCAAAATCCAAAATCTAAAATCCCAAATCGATATGACTGATACTTGTCTCCCACCTCTGATTCAGCAAATGTTGCAGCCCGGGTTTTACCCGCACGGCGTCACAGAACCAGTGCAGCTAATTCAGACTCATGCTTCCTTTGTTTTGCTGACAGGAGATTATACTTACAAACTCAAGAAGCCAGTCAATTTTGGCTTTTTGGACTATTCAACTTTCGAGAAACGGCAGCATTTTTGTAAGGAAGAATTGCTGCTGAACCGACGCACTGCTCCCGAAATTTATCTAGAAGTTTTGCCAATTCTTCAAATTGGGGATTCGTTTCAATTGGGCAGCAACTTACCTGCTATAAATTCTACTACAGAAAATGCGGTAGAATATGTGCTAAAAATGCGGGAGTTTCCTCAAGATACGCTGTTGCTTAGTTTGTTGGAACGCGGACTGTTGACCGAGCAAATTATGGCAGACTTAGGGCGCGAAGTTGCCAACTTTCACAGAACGGCAATTAGTAATAGCTACATTCGCACATTTGGCGAAGTCAGTCAGATTCGGACAGCAATAGACAACAATTACCTGATTTCGCAAAAATATATTGGCGGGCCGCAGACTCAGACACAATATGACGAAACTAAAAATTATACAGATGCGTTTTTTGCGGAAAATCAAGAGTTATTTAACCTGCGGATTGCGAATAAAATTCGCGAGTGTCACGGAGATTTGCACTTGCGTAATATAGCATTCTGGCACGATAAAATATTACTGTTCGACTGCATTGAATTTAACGAGCCTTTCCGCTTTGTTGATGTCATGTACGATGTCGCTTTTACAGTAATGGATTTGGAATCGCGGGGGCGCAGAGACTTGGGCAATGCTTTTCTCAATACTTACATCGAACAAACAGGGGATTGGGAAGGACTGCAACTGTTGCCTCTGTATTTGAGCCGTCAAGCTTATGTTAGAGCGAAAGTAACTTCGTTAATGTTGGACGATGCCGCTATTTCAACAGCCCAAAAAGCAGAGATTTCACAGACAGCAGCTCATTACTATAAACTGGCTTGGGAATACACACAACCGCACCGGGGAAAGTTAACTTTGATGTCTGGTTTGTCGGGTTCTGGCAAGAGTACAGCGGCTCGATATTTGGCTCGCCGCACTGGGGCAATTCACATTCGCTCAGATGCGGTTCGCAAACATTTAGGGGGGATTTCTTTAAATGAACGCGGCGGGCAAGATTTGTACTCGGATGAAATGACGGCACAGACTTATGGTAGATTGTTAGAGTTGGGGATAGTGCTGGCTGACCGAGGTTGGGATGTGATTTTAGATGCAAAGTTCGATCGCCAAAACTGGAGAACCGATGCGATTAATCAGGCTCAATCCCACGGCTTGCCGCTGGAAATCATTTACTGCACCGCACCAATAGAAGTATTGCGAGAACGACTGCAACAGCGCAGGGGCGATATTGCCGACGCGACAGCAGAACTATTGAGTTCGCAGCAAGCAGCTTTTGAACCTTTTACAGAATTAGAGCAAATTTCTGTAAACATTCTAGATACCCTGCAAGACTTAGAGGTACAATTAAATGTGATTTGTGGGGAGTAGTTGCAGAGCGATCGCCCTTGCCAATTTGATTGTCTGCTAATATTGTCAATATCTTTCTGTGTTATTACAAACACAACTTGCAGCTCATGCCAAAATTTACCGGAGACTCCAAGGGGTTTAGCCCCGCGCTGATATGGTTTGTGTTGTTTACCGTTGGGTTTCGCTTAGTAGGATGTAAGCTGCCCGTGAGTCTCGGCCTTGGTGTCATAGGCGGCGTGGCAGCAGGTTTAATTGTCGCTTGGTGGCACAACGAACTACTACTAAACCCGAATATGAGTTCCAAGGAAAAAACCTCGGATGCTATCCTCAATAAAGAAGTAGTGGAAACGGAGGGCAGACAATATAGCAAAACCTCTAGGCGTGAAGCTGCTACATTCTTTGACTGGTTGTCTGGGCCAGAGGATCGTCGCTAGCACGGAAAAGAGTTTTTAGTATTGAGATTGCTTCTTTCCTCGTAACGCTGCGCGGTTTTAAGTTAAAGAGTTCAGAATTCAAAACTCAATACTAAAAATTAACAAGTCCCGCCAACTAAAATACTAATTACTGATTAGCGATTAGCGATAATCGCTGACCGATTGCGGATTATCCATTCCCGCTAACGAGCAATTTGAATTACTTGCTGAATGTTTGTATTTCTGTCGAAGCTTCTGCCGCTGTTTATTTATCCTTTGGGGTTGAGTTGCCTGTTAATGATGGCGGCTTTAATAACACTTTGGAAGCGTCCCAAATGGGCGGCGGCGCCAATTGCTGCGTCTCTAATTATTTTACTGCTCGGAAGTAGCGGTTGGGTTTCAAAATCGTTAGTTCGATCGCTCGAATGGCAAAACTTACCAACCGCCGAACTCCCCCAAGCTGAAGCTATTATCGTCTTGGGCGGCGGTGTCAAAGCTGCTTTGCCACCCCGTCCTTGGGTAGAATTAGGGGAAGCGGGCGATCGAATAATCTACGGTTCCCGACTTTACAAGCAAGGCAAAGCTTCCCTGCTAATTCTCAGTGGCGGTAGAGTAGATTGGAAAGGCGGCGGGCCTCCCGAATCGGCAGACATGGCAGAAATTGCCCAAACAATGGGTGTACCGGCATCAGCAATTCTGCAAGACCCCGATTCACATAACACTTATCAAAATGCTCTCAACGTGCGGAAAATTTTAGATGCTAAAGGCATAAAAGGGCCGGTTTTGCTAGTGACATCGGCGATGCACATGACTCGATCGCTCTTAATTTTCCAGCGTCAGGGAATAAAAGCAATTGCCGCACCAACAGACTTTCAGATAACGCAGCAGGATATCGCAGCATCCCAAAGCAATTGGCAAGCAGTCGCCTTGGATTTATTGCCGGATACCTATCAGTTAAACCAGTCAACTAAAGCTTTGAAAGAATACATCGGCTTAATCGTTTATCGTCTGCGGGGATGGCTTTAACAGAATTTTAGATTTGGGATTGTGGATGAAAGAATTTAAGTAGTCTCAACCGTGAAGTCACTTCCAAAATCCAAAATAGATTCAGTGTGTTAGCTTAAAGTCATTACAGCCAATACTAGCCACAGTCGCCCCCAAACAATCATGCTGCCCCACGAGTTGCAAAACATTGCCCCAGAACCGACTCCCGCGGCCGAAATTTTTCAGAGACACCAAATTGTCCGCGAGTTTTACGATGAAATTAAGTACCGTCAAGAACTAGAACTTCACTGCCAGTGGTATTACGCTACAGCCAAGCAGCATCAGCAGGAATTGCAGAAAATGCAGGGAGATTTGAATATCTTCGGTTGGTTTAACCGGGGACGGTCGAAAAATTAAGGTTTAAATAAAAAAGATGGTTTGTAGTAAGGACTTTAGTCCTGCCGATCGACTAAAAGCCACAGAAAAAACTGAAGTCCTCACTACAAACTCTACAACAGCTATATGAATCCCGCCCAAAAACGGATACTTGCGAACCACAGGAGTCGCCATCAGCCCAAAATTTTCGACCCTAGTTCAAGCTTCCAGATTCATCTGTGGAGTAAATCTAAAATCTAAAATCTCAAATGGACTGACCGGATTTGATATTGTCTTTGGGCTCCGGCTTCTACTTGGGAGACAGCTAGACTTCCGAAGATATCAATTCGACCTCATCCTCTTTCAGGTGAGCTCGAAATTTTTTGTCAAATTGTACTAGAACCGGCCAATTAGCACTGACAGGTCGGCCGTGCCATTCGTGAACGATCGCCACGACTTCTCCTTCCATACCCTTAATATCAAATGGTTGACTGCGATTTTGAGGGTGGTGGTAGACAACAACAGAGTTTTTAATGCAAACGCGATCGCCAACTTTCATAGACTTATATTTAGTGTTCTCTCTTCAAAACTCTGCAAAGCTTACGGGTGCTTAACACTTGTACGCTTTGCCGACAGTTTTCTTATCTTCCCACAAGTAGAGCGAAAACTTAAACAAAGTTGGCGCTTCCCTGTCGGTGCTTCGATCCCCAGCCGCTATCCACCTCAGCCGAAATGTTGATCCATTCTCGGTTGCACCCGCAGGCCCGATCGGGATTTCAACCCCGATCGGGCGGATTCTCAAGGGCGGGAATTGAGTTGGCTAATCAGGAAACTATTTACTTAACTGATTTAACCAACACTCAACATCAACACCCAAGGTTTGACCCAACTCCAGCAACTGCCGGATCGAAGGCAAGTCCCAGCCGGCGCCGGAACCTGCAATCCCCAAGGCAACGGCAGCGACCACACTGTCGCCCGCCGACACCTCTTGCAGTTGCAGCCAGCCCAAACACAGGGGCACAATTTGACTGTAAAGAGAATTGAAATACAGTTCCTGCGATCGATCCAGACACAAACCCAAACTCAGCCGATCGCCCACAGCAATCAAACGCTCGATCGTGCGGATATCAGCTTCTAAAGTGACAGGCGAGCGATCCTCCGCGCCCGATCCAGCTTGCAGCAGCGTGTCTAGCGATCGCCAAACCAGCTTTTCCAAAATTTCCTTGACTTCGGGAACGTTCAACCGACAGCGGAGATGGCCGCTTTCAGTGGCGATCGCCTCAATTTCCGCCAGCAGCGACTCCATGTCCTCCGTTTCCACTTCCAGGGCCTTGGCCGCCGTCAAACAGCGGTGTCCCAAAGCCACCTCAGCAGCCACCTGCAACTCTACGGGCACCTGCAGATCGTCGCGGTGGAACGCCATTATCACCCCGTAATTTTCCCGGTAAACCTGAGTGTAAAGCTGATCCAACCGAGTCAAATTTTCCTGACTCAGCAACTGCACGATCCGGTGGCGTTCCTCCGCAAATAAATCCCGCAAGCTAAAGGACTGATCCCCAAACAGGCGCACCATTTCCAGAATCGCGTGGGACGCCGAAGCTTCTTGCATAACTCCAAACAACCGCTCTTTGAGCATAGTGTAAGACCGGCGGCTGCCAAAAGGCTGAATGCAGCAGTGGAAGTCCCAGCCGCCGAGGTGCAACGCAGCAAACACAAAAACCTCTGTTTCCCGCGTAATTTCCGAGGTTAACTGTAATTGACCCACAGCCAGAGTCATCGAGCCCATGCGCTGAATTTGGAAATCTTCCTGCTCGGCCTGATAGCAGTAAAGTCGCTCTTCGCGGGAAAATTTGGCAAACAGAGAACTGATTGCGTAGTGGGCGGCCACTTGTCTGAGACTAATTTGGGCTGTCACCACCAGTTGGCGGTAAACTTCTGCCCCTGTTTTAAAACAGTCAACGTTGCTGGGTACGAGGGCTAGTTGAGCGACAAAATCCTTTTCTAGCTGGACGCCGGTAACTTCGGCCGCCAATTCCAGCGCCCGGGCCGCGTAGCGCAGAATTTGCACGCCTTCTGGCCGCGAGACTTCTTCAAAAAACCAGCCGCAGCTAGTGAACATTAACAGGGCGTGGCGCTGCATTTCCAGCAGCCGCAGGGCGTCCACCTGTTCGGCGTCGTCGAGGGGGCGAACTTGATGGCGTTGAAGGAAACTGTCAACATTACTGGGCGATCGATCGCGGATGACCTCAATATATTCATCTCTGGCTTTCCAGGGATCGCTCAACAGCTTGCGCCCCGCTTCTTCATAAATCGGAATCAGTCGATCGCGCAGCCAATTGAGAGTATCCCGCAGAGGGCGGCGCCATTTGAGGTGCCATCCGCCGCCACCACCGCAGCCGCAATCATCTTGCCAGCGATCGACCCCGTGAGAGCAACTCCAGGCCGTCACGGGTTTTAGTTCAACTTCCCAAGCGCTCGGATTTTGACTTAAATAATGAGCAAAATTCGTCACCGTCCAGCCTCGGCGGGGAAACTCTTCTGTGAAGGCGTAGGCGAGGCATTTTTCGGTACTGTTTTTGTGGTGGCCGAAAGTTTCGCCGTCCGTCGCCACGCAGATTAATTGAGCCGGTCGGTGGTCTCCCCGTACTGCTTGACCCAAGCGCCCGGCCAAGTGGTGGCTGCTGCTGAGAACGTCATTGAAGCCCATATCCCGCGAGATCGGGCCGTCGTAGAAAAAGATATCAATGTAAGGAGTGTTGGCAGGTGGGGCTTCGGAATTTTGGGAGTGCTGGCGGCCAAAATAGTGAGTGCTCAGCGGCGAGAGTTGGTGGTCAGCCATCAACCGCATTTCCGGCTTCAAATAGCAGCGGTACGGGCGAGTCGGATCGATTTGACCCCCGCCGACTTCGTGCCATTCGGAATTTTGCCCTGGTTCCCCTTCGTGGTTTTGCCCGATTAGCGGGCGGCAGCGTTCGGCTTGGGAGGGGGCTAAGACAATGAAACGGATGCCTTCAGCGACTAAAACTTCGAGGGTGGCGTAGTCTACGGCGGTTTCGGCGAGCCACATTCCTTCGGGATCGCGACCGAACCGGGAGCGAAAATCTGCGACCCCCCACCGAATTTGGGTGTATTTGTCTCGCTCGTTAGCGAGGGGCATGATGATGTGATTGTAGACTTGGGCGATCGCGTTGCCGTGACCGTTGAGCCGCTGACAGCTTTTGCGATCGGCCTCCAGAATCCGCTGGTAGACTTCCGCGTCGTAGCGTTCCAGCCAGCTCATCAGTGTAGGCCCGATGTTGAAGCTCATATACTCGTAGTTGTTGACGATCCCCGCGACTTCGCCGCGATCGTTGAGTATGCGGGCAAAGGCGTTCGGGCGGTAGCACTCGATGTCAATGCGTTCGTTCCAGTCATGGGCGGGAGAAGCGCTG
Source organism: Microcoleus sp. S13C4 (assembly GCF_036700865.1). Lineage (NCBI taxonomy): Bacteria > Bacillati > Cyanobacteriota > Cyanophyceae > Oscillatoriales > Microcoleaceae > Microcoleus > Microcoleus sp. S13C4. The sequence continues at coordinate 17,401 of NZ_JAUBPS010000033.1, read as the reverse complement.
GCTTGGCGTTCGATCGCGTCCAGGTAAGGGTTTTCCCGGGGCGGCTGGTAAAAGTGACCGTGAACCGTCACGCAGACCCCAGTTGCTGCTGCCACGCTGGTTTGGGTTGCAGCCGTTACGGTTGGCGAAGACAAAGGTAGCACATCGGATTGAGTTGTAGAAATCGAAACCATGCGGGCAAATCCTCACTCAAGTAGTTAAAGACAATAAAACGAGCCTAATTAGAAACTGAAACCTTACGCAGCAAGAGTTACAGCTAGGCATCTGTTAAGACTAAATTTGGCTGACAAGTTTTGATACATTTGTAGTATTGCGAGCAAAGCATTCGTTCCAAGATGCCAACCGTCGATCCCTGGGTTTTTTGCCAATGCTTTGCTGTTGAAAGAGTTAAAAAATGTAGCTTTTGCTGCTTTTTGGCACTTGCGACCCATTTCGGGTTAGTGCTTGCAGCACTGCTCATTGAGAGTTTCATTTACCTTGCTGGATTGTAAAGTCTTATTCATTAAATAGCAACTTTTGCCGGAAAGATTTAATTTTTGGCACTAAATCTTGGCGGTTGTGGATATCGGTTTAATGCCCGATGAATTTATAGAATAAGAGTATTGCCCGAGTTTCGCATCATACTTTAGGTGCTTTTTACCTAAGTTCTGGAGAAGTTAGGCCAGTTGGGTTAGGGCGGAGCAGATTTGCTGCAAATGTACTTTCCAGAAGAGTTGTAACACTGGTGCGGAGTCAAAAGGCAACAAAAAAGCAAAACGGTAAGTGTTATGTTTTAACTCCTGAGAGGTATGTGGGGGCGGAGGCGGAGGCATTGGAGGATGAGGAGGGTTTGGACGAGAAGATGCTGCATTTGACGGCGAAGTTGGAGAGGCAATTTACCGAGAGTGCCAAGTTAGAGGCAATTATTCAGGAAAATCTGCGGGGGTGGAGTTATGGGAATTGAGGAATTGCTGAAGTCCAAGCGCTCCGATATCCTGAGAATTGCTACTCACCCAGGCGCCTTAAATGTGCGCGTTTTTGGTTCGGTTGCCAGGGGTGAAGCAACAGCAGATAGGGAGGTTGATTTTTTAGTATAATTGGAACCAAAACGCACGTTTTAAGCAATATTAAAGAATGTATTGCGCGGATTTAGTCTTACGAAATCCCGGTAAAAGACGCCGAAAGAATTGTATAGGGGACAATCTAATGCCAGAACTAAGCCGATTTTTAGGCATCATCATCACGATGTACTATAACGACCACCCGCCCCCGCACTTTCATGTCCGCTACAATCAACAAAAAGCCATCATTGATATCGAAACCCTCTCAATTCTAGAAGGCAAACTTTCCCCTCGCATCTTAGGATTAGTTGTAGAGTGGGCGGCCCTTCATCAAACAGAGCTCATGCAAAACTGGCAACTTGCCAGACTTCAAACACCATTAGAACCTATTGCCCCTTTGGAATAAACAATGCTCAAAGATATTAGCTCCGTTCAACCATTAGAAAACTATCAACTTTACCTCAAATTTGAAGATAACCAAGAGGGAGTAGTTGACATCAGCCAATTAATCGAATTTACCGGAATCTTCGCCCCCCTGCAAGACTTGACTTACTTTAAACAAGTCAAACTAAATCCAGAATGGGGGACAATTTACTGGGAAAATGGAGCCGATTTAGACCCCGATGTTCTCTACTCCATTGTCACCAACCAACCGATACAAATCAAGGAAACCATAACCAACATGATGTAATTTTATCTACGAGCTAAAACCAAACAGGTTAACAAGAATAATCGCTACGTAAAAAGTGGACATCAACCAACAAAAAGAACAATTCAGCAACATCTACCTGCAAGCTGTCACCACCGTTGCCGGCTATTCCCTCTACAAACCATTCGTAGACGATGACAGCGTAGACTGGGGAGTAGCTGCGAAAGGCGCGACAGGCCCCATTAGAGCACCTCGCTTAGAATTGCAGTTAAAATCTACATCAAGTGATATCCAAGACGATAACTCCATCCGCTACCCCCTCAAGCTCAAAAACTACGACGACTTAAGAATGGATGACTTCGCCATACCCCGAATTTTAGTTGTCGTTTTAATCCCCGAAACACCCGCAGGCTGGTTAACCCAGTCGGAAACAGAACTCTGCATCAGAAACTGCGGATATTGGAGCTCGCTGCAGGGAATGGCAGACACACAAAATACCAGTGCTGTCACCGTCACCATCCCTAGAACTAACCAATTTACAGTCGCCGCCCTTCAGTCAATTATGGAGGGAATTAGCCCAGGAGTCCAACCATGAAATTCACCGTAAAAGATCGCCAAACTCTCGAAACCATCGAGCTAAATCAACTGAGAAATTACTTACAAACTCACGGCTGGCATCAAGACCAACCTTTTTTAGATAATGCCACACTTTGGCACAAACCAACAACCGACGGAGAAGAATTAGAAATATTGCTACCTAGTCGGCAAAATCTCCGAGATTATGGAGCGCGTATCAGCCAAGCAATTCAAACCCTAGAAAACGCCGAAAATCGCCCTCAAATTGAAATTTTAAGCGAACTACTTACCCGCATTCCCAACACGATAATTAAGGGAATTGTTATGCAAATTCACACCCCAAATACCAAAAAATTAAGTGGCGAAATTACTCTCCTCGGTCTTGTAATTGCCAAATTGCGGAAAATTAAAACTACACTCGCAGACAAAGATTATATCCTGGCGATTAAAGCTTATCAAGAACGCTTACCGATTCTCTGTAGCGGTGACTTAATCAAAGACAACAACGCCTTCATCCTCAAAAATCCCCACAACTTAACCCTCGATGAATTGTCGTAAAACTAACAGATTTTGTCGAAATCTAGATTAAACACCTTCCAAACAGATATCAAGTTCCCTAGCAAAGGCCTCTGGCCCATCCAGCATCAGCCAGTGTCCAGTATCGGCGATCGTAGTTGTCGTCAGTGTGGGACGGAGGATGTGGAGGCTAAACGGAAAAGTGTTTGAGGGAGCAATAATGGCGTGGGCCCGTGTTCCAGGGGCTGCTAGGTAGCGATCGAGAGCATTAACTGCTTCAAAGGGCAACATCCCGCGAGACATTCCACACAGAGAATCCTGTGGAGTCGCCGCCAAGCAAGCGAGTATCCGATCGCGCGTCTGGGCCGTGCTTCCTGTCAGCGCCTCATTGAAGCTGGTTTCCACAGCAGCCCGCCAATCCTCCGTCTCCAGAGCCCTCTGGTAGGGGACGATGCGTTCCTCGTGCACCTCTGCAGGCACCTTGGTAAAGTCTCCAGGTGGGTCTGCCAGGATCAACTGCGCGATGCGGTGCGGTGCGGTGGCTGCTGTCGCCAGAGCAATACAAGCACCGAAACTGTGTCCGACGATCGCCACTCGATCGAGTCCCAGCCCATCCAGTACCGCCAAAACATCCGCTGCACAGGAGGCGGGCGCATAGTTGCCGTCCTCCGGCGGTGCGGAATCACCGTGTCCCCGCATATCAAGGGCGATCGCGCGTCGGGTACGGGCGACATGAGCAAGCTGGGCCTCCCAGATGCTCGCGGAAACCGCCATACCGTGCACGAATACCACCGGCAGCGGTTCCGACTCCCCAGCGGTGACAGGGGGGCTGGCTTCGATGATGTGAATAGTGCCGATCGGTCCTTTGAGAGTTGTCGATCGCATAAAATCTTCTCCTTATTTTGAATTTCCTCTTTTCACACAACCAATTTTACGTCTGTTACTCCTTGGCGCAATTCATACTGTCCTTTCACCCAAAATTGTTTAATTTTTTCACCCAAAAACGGAGCCGTTTGCATCATCAATAAACGCAACAATCCATTTTTTCGCAGTTGTTCGCCTTTCCACGCTTCTTGTGCTTGAAGTTGTTGGGCGCCAATAATTTCTGGTTCGCGTTCTGCCTGAATCCGCGATAATGCTAAGTCAATATCCTGGTAATTAGCCCCTGCTTTCAATAAAGGTACAAGGTGATTGGCGGCAACAATTACATCGCGCAAAGCCATGTTAATTCCTTGAGCGCGAACCGGAGACATGGGATGTGCAGCATCCCCCAAAAGTATGATTCCTGGTCGATGCCAGCGCGGACAGCGACCAACCACAACAGATAATCGCATCGGAGATTCGATCGTATCGGCACAGTTGCGGAAATGTTCTGCCATCCACGCAGGCGAGAGGGATGCGAAAGTTTCTGCCCAGTCTCTGTGTTTCCAATCAGTTTTGTCATCTGCCGATAGCACCCAAGCCAGATGAAGTTTTCCTGATTCTGCCCCATGAAAGACACTGAATCCGCTACCGCCATTCAGGATAGAATAAAATACATTATCCGCCACAAACCGAGGATGATCGGCAAGTTTAAACCACAGAACATCTATACTATTCTGCTGTTTTACTAACTCTAATTCTGCACGTTGTCGTACAACCGAGTTTCTACCATCTGAACCAATGACAAGTGCAGCAGGAATGTCTCGCCCATCTCCTAGCTTTACACCCGCAATGCGATCGTTGCTGTACAGTAAATCTTTTACGGGAACACCTGAGATAAATTCAAACTCTGGATGCAACTGAGCTTCTGAAATTAGTCTTTCTAGCAAAGGCGGTTGCGATACCAATGTACAAGGTCGATTTGACCCCATTGGTTCATCAACTCGAAATAGTTGCCGATCGCCCACAATGAACTCCCAGGCATCAATTTGTCGGTGTGGAACACCTTCTAGCATAGTGGATAAGCCCATTTGTGCGATCGCATCCAATCCGCTGGGCATTAACGCTTCACCCCGAAACACTCGGTAGGAATCTTTTGCAGCCTCAACCAACGTTACAGCAATACCTCGTTTCACCAGCAGTAAGGCAAGTGCCGCACCAGTTGGCCCCGCTCCTACAATTACAACTTGCGTCATTGCCATTCCCCATTGCTTTTTAATGTATTTCTCAGTTTAATTTCCATCCTAAGAGATAAAGCACTGCCCGCAACTATTCATCCACTTCTGCTGAAAAAGATTCTGGTAAAGACCGAATTTGCTAGACTAAAATGTTTTATTAAATGATATCGATTCCGGTTGCACCGTCCGTGATTGTTGACTGTTGACTCATAACTGATGACTAATGACTGATGACTAATGACTCGGGGTCAAAAAACGGAAAATTGTGCGCTATCTTTGTTGGCAGCTTGATTCGACTTTACGCCCGACTTCGGAGCGTGGATTTGATATCAATTCCGGCCTGACTGCCGGAATTGATATGATAAAGTCAAGGTCAATCATTCCTCCTTCCCCAACGGACCACTCCCCATCATTCCGGTGTAACGGGAATTGATATGACTTGCGATCGGGCTGATGCCTCCCCAGCCACAGAAAACATTCAAAGCGCTGCGTGACCGACAACTTGCAGGCTGAACCTCAAATCGATCGCCACGGCCTCCACACTGACGATAAAAATTTATCGCTAATTGGCATCTCTTTCTAACTGTTGGGAAATCTCTTTGAGCGCATCGATCGTGCAAATTAAGCGGGGATGCTCTGGATCGAATAAATCGAGTTGATCCCAGGGAATACGATATCCCTTATGTAGATTGCGGGCACCCAAAAGATGCAGCAAACCTGCGCCTAAATTCCAGGCAGACAAACGCTCCACGATCGCCGGTATGCCCACGAGATATTCTACAATTACCCAATCATCGCCTTGCTGCTGGGCGCGCACCTCTTCAATGCGTCCAACGCGATTGCCCGTTGAATCAAATACGCATTTACCGAGCAGCAGCTCTAAGTGTAGTTCGCGACTTGCCATCAACTTCCTCCTGGAATGTGTTTAATCACATGATCGCGCAGCCAGACTTCGTAGGCTAATGCGGGAGTTTGTTCGGCATCGAGATCCACTTCCACATCAATGCCGATGTTTCGCACCTTCGACCAAGCAATGCGAAACGGTTCGGTGTGTTTAGCACCCCACTTGCTGGCAATCGCGGCAACCCAACGCGAGCAACGGGGATGAACTCGATGCGCTAAAGTGGTGACTCCTGTTTCAAGATACGCCAGTCGCGGTGGCTGTCCCTCTACGAGTTCTACAACAATGCCATCGACCTTGCCCATTTTGCGTTGGTTGCGATCGACAATCTGATTATCTAGGACATCTCGAATAACATCCATATCAACCTCCAAGCACTTCTAGTGGAATGGCGACGATCGCTAGCACAAAAGCCAGAACCATTGTGAAAATGGTGATACTATTACTGATCCAGCCGTTGCAATGGTCGCCCACATACTCGCGATCGTTCATCAAGACCAAGAACGGGATAATCGTCACCGGTAAAATTACGGCAGTCAATGCCATGGAAAATAAGGTCAGTTGCAACGGATCGATTCCCACAACCATCAGCAGTGATGCCAGAAATACAAACACTGTGTAAACAAAGCTGAAACGGGCTGCCTCTTTGGGATGCAAACTTTCACCCCAGTTCCAACCAAAGGCCTGCGCCACAATATAAGCCGTGTCTAAGCTAACTTCCAAAGCCGCTCCAAAACAAGCAATGCCCAGCGATGCAGCAAACAGCACAAATCCCCAATATCCGAATGGTTGGGTCAACATCAAAGCTGCTTGTTCGTAGCTGTCTACTTGAATTCCTCGCGGGTGCAATACCTGTGCCGCCACAATCAGCACTCCCAGCGAGACGACACTACCAAACCCCATCCCTAGCCCAGCAACTGCACGATTTACACCGAGATGCGATCGATCCCATTTATCTTCAACCGCACCAGAGGAGTAGAAGTAAAACAAATACGGACTAATTAATGCGCCGAGGATACTGACAGCAATAAACAGATAATGGGCGGTATCTTGTTGGGGTATGGTTGGCAAAATTCCTTCAGCAACCGCAGGTAATGCTGGACGAAGCTTGAAGGTTGCCACCACAAACGCCAGTGTAATCAGTCCTAGGAAGGAAATGCCGTTTTCAATCAAGCCAAAAGTTCCCTTCCAAAGCAACAGCCAGATTGCAAACGCAACTGGTAGCGCCCACCATTGAAAGCTAATGCCTGTTACGAGTTGCAGCGCAATACAAACGCCGCCAATTTCAGCACCCAGCACTAAAAAATCGACGATGACCTCGGCAATCAACGGGAATATGAAGAAATTGAAGCCCAATCTTTCGCGAACGGCATCTGCCAAAGTGTGTTGGCTGACTGCCGCGAGGCGACCTGACATTTCGACTAAAGCGATGACACAAATCGTGCCTAGAACGATCGTCCAAATCAACTGAAACTCGAAGCTAGAGCCTGCTTCTGCGGCTGTGGCGATCGCTCCCACATCTAGGAAGCCGCCAATACTGGTGACAATACCCAAGGCAATTTCCCGAATCTTGTTCACGACCGGTCTCCCTGCGCTTTGAGCAATGTTTCAAGCTGCTGTTGTTCAGTTGCAAGCTGCACCAGAGGTGTGGCGATCTCCGCTTTGCGGTGCTGCTTCACAGCCGTTGTCATCTGCTGAAGCGTTTGCTGTAACTGGTATATCTGTCTTGGCAAAGCAGGAGGGTCAGTCAAATCTTTGGTTTCCTTGGAAATTTCCTGCTGGCTCTTTTCCAAGGTCTGTTGAGCGTAGAGGTCGGGAATGCTACCCTGTTGCCAAGTCTCTCCCACCATACGAGCGGTCGCTGTCCAAGATTCAACCGTTTTCAGCGTTTTGACCAGCTTATCATGGGAGGACGACTGACTACAGCCTGCTAGCACCAGCAGCAGACTGGCGATTAAAGCTTTTTTCATGGGTGGCGATCGACTCCTCTAAGCAGTTTTACTAATATTTTCCTGCTTCAAATCGGCACTTAACAGCATCCTTAGAGAGATTTATCTCTTAAGAGAGGTTGGAATTAGTCCTAGAAAAGAGGGTGTTCTTAACTGATTTACGATCGCCATCTTACAAATCGGGCTAAACGATTGATCGCACAACACCGCCATCGACTCGCAAAGCAGCTCCGTTAATAGCAGATGATACCGGACTGGCAATAAATGCGACAAGTGCAGCCACCTCCGAAGTCTCGGCAAAACGCTGAATCAGCGAAGAAGGGCGAGTCTTTTCAAAGAACTCTTTCTCCACTTGTTCGCGAGTCACCTTTTGGTTTTCTGCCAATCCTTGAATGAAATCTTCTACTCCTTCCGATCGCGTCGGCCCCGGCAGCACTGAATTAACAGTCACATTGGTGCCAACAGTCGTCTCTGCCAAACCGCGCGCGAGAGAAAGCTGCGCCGTTTTCGTAACTCCGTAGTGAATCATTTCTGCTGGAATGTTGAGCGCCGATTCGCTAGAGATGAAAATAATCCGCCCCCAGTTCTTTGTCAGCATTAATGGCAAATATTGTCGAGCCAGCCGCACCCCGCTGATGACGTTTACTTCCAGAATATTCATCCATTCGCGATCGGAAATATCCTCAAATGCTTTAGCGCCATAAATTCCTAAATTGTTTACCAAAATGTCAACTTCCGGGAATTGCTGAAATAATTCCTCGGCTCCGGTTGCCGTTCCCAAATCGGCAGCGACACCATGAACTTTGGCATCTGGAGCAATTTCTTTGATTTGGTCGATCGCCCTTTTTACCCGTTCTTGAGTCCGTCCGTTAACGATGACAGTTGCACCTTCTTTGGCGAGTTCTGTGGCAATTGCCAACCCGATTCCGGCAGTTGAGCCGCTTACCAGTGAAATTTTACCAGAGAGTTTTAGTTCCATTTTTGTTGTTCTCTAAGAGGTATTTTAGTCGGCGGAGGTGGACTTTATAGTTTTAGTTGCATTTTTGTTGTCTAAGAGTTATTTTAGTCGGCGGAGGCGAACTTTGTTTGTGGATCATCGGGATTCTATTGGGTGGTTTAAAAGTAAATTTTTAACCAGACGTTAACATCACACAGTCCGTAACGAATAGCGATCGCCCTGGATCGGGCGATCGCCGCCCAGCTTTGAAACACCCCCAATTCCCTAACCCAACCCATTTTTAAAATTTTCCCACAGGTTATGATTGACGGTTGGCAGCTTTTGAGAATCTAAATGCTAAACACAAATACAATTATTTCCAGCCTGCTGTTATTTATCCCGGTTTCCATCGCCGGACACTTTCTCGGTTGGGAATCCTCCACAATCTTCATCACCTCGGCCCTAGCCATCATCCCTCTAGCCGCCTGGATGGGTACGGCCACCGAAGAAATTGCCGTCGTCCTCGGCGCCAACTTGGGGGGTTTGCTGAACGCTACCTTCGGAAATGCCACGGAACTGATTATCGGCATCGTCGCACTCAACGCCGGACTAATAGATGTTGTCAAGGCCAGCATCACCGGTTCAATTATGAGCAACCTGCTGCTGGTGATGGGATTTGCCATGCTGCTGGGCGGCTTGCGCTACAAAGAACAAGAATTTCAGCCGATAGTCGCCCGGTTGAACGCTTCAGCGATGAACTTAGCCGTGATTGCCATTTTGGTGCCGACTGCAGTTAATGCCACCTCTACGGGCATCCCTGCAGAAACGATGCAGAACCTTTCTAGCGCTGTTGCTATAGTCCTGATTGTCGTCTACGTGCTGACGCTGCTGTTTTCGATGAAAACCCACAGTTATCTGTACGATGTAGGGGTGGCAGAAATAGAAATGCTCGAAGAATTAGCCGAAAGTAACTTAGCACCAGATAGTCCTGACCACAAAGTCAATCTGCCGCTGTGGATTGGGGTGCTATTGGCCTGTACCCTGATGGTAGCTGTCGAGTCAGAACTGCTGGTGGGTACTCTAGAAGAAGCAACGGCGCGTTTGGGGCTGACATCACTATTTACCGGGGTGATTCTAGTGCCGATTATTGGCAATGCTGCCGAACATACGACGGCGGTGACGGTGGCGATGAAAAATAAAATGGATTTGTCGGTTTCTGTGGCCGTAGGTTCGAGTTTGCAAATTGCTTTGTTTGTCGCCCCGGTGTTGGTTTTGGCAGGTTTTGTCTTGGGCAAACCGATGGACTTGAATTTCAACCCGTTTGAACTTGTAGCGGTTGCCGTGTCGGTGCTGATCGCCAATTCTATCAGTTCTGACGGCAACTCTAACTGGCTAGAAGGTACTTTGCTGTTGGCAGCTTATACGGTTTTGGCGCTGGCGTTCTACTTCCATCCGGTAATTGAGGGACTTGTTTAAAATGCTTTGTTCTGCTGAAGGAAGAGGGAAGAAGGAAGAAAGCAGATTTTTTCACTCCCTCACTCCCCCACTCCCCTACTCTCACTTCTTTCTTCGAGAGTGGTGGTTGCGATCGTACAATTGAAATGTAGCTCCCCTCTGGTTATTAGTTCTGGTGTGTTTGTACATTATGTGCTCTCACCAGGGATTTGTGACCTCGATCGGCTCTGACAAACAACAAAACCTTTGGCGTCAACCCGATCGTTAGATCGCAGTGCCCCCGGTTATAAAAAAACACGGGATGCTGAAGTCAAGCGAGACTAAAACCTCTCTTGACTTCAGAGACGCTGCAAGATTTAAATAAAGGGTGCTCATGAGTCTTTTACTAGGTGTGCTACGATCGTCATAAGTTGAAAATTGAGTTGGACTAAATAGCCAAAAAGTTCACCAAAGTTAGTCATACTTAACTTGACTGATTAACATTCGGGGAAGTATGATTAAATCAATGCCGAAAAAAAGGCTTAATTATCTGGGAGAGTAAACCGAGCGTGCAAGTCAAAAGTGACCAGCCTGTAAAAGGTCGAACGGGAGCCCGCGTTTCGTTAAATTGGTTGAAAATAGTGGATGACTCCTGGCTAAAAGCTTCAACTAAAATTAATTCAATTAGGGTGGGCTACATCCGAATTAACGCCTGTGGACAAGAAAGAGCCGACTCCCTTGGGTGAAGCAGGAAACAGACCCTTCAGGAGTAATTCTGATTGAATGGTGAGGCTTAAATAAGTTTAACCAAGTTTTGTGTAGCAGTAAACGACGGTCGATTTAAAACTGACCAGCCTATAAAAAGGTCGAACGGGATACCACGATTCGTTAAATTGGTTGAAAATAATGGTTAAACAATGGCTAAAAGCTTCCACAAATAAATACAGACTGCAAAAATAGGGTGCTGCTCCACCCGAATTTACGCCTGTGGACAAGTAAGAGCCGACTCTCTTGGCAGAAGCAGGAATCAGACCCTCTAGAAAATACTTCTAGTTGAATGGTGAAGCTTAGATAAGTTTACCCAAGTTTTGTAGAGCAGTGTCAAAGTAAAACTTGATAGAGCAACCTCAATCAGGGTTATGTGGCTTCTGTGAGTTATTGCCTCAATCCCAAATGCCCGAATCCCTCCGATCCAGCCAACTCTGGCAAATCCGCGTGTATCCACTGCGGGTCAGAACTTTTGTTGCAAGGTCGATATCGGCTAGTCGCCCCTCTCGGAGGCGGCGGCTTTGGCAGAACATTTGAAGTGGACGACAACGGCGCCCGAAGAGTGCTCAAAGTCCTGCTCAAAGAACATCCCAAAGCTGTAGAACTGTTTAAGCAAGAAGCCGACGTATTGGTCAGGCTCAGACATCCAGGTATTCCAAAAGTCGATCGCGACGGTTATTTTATATTTACGCCAGCTCACAGCACAGAGTCTTTTCACTGTCTGGTGATGGAGAAAATTGCTGGGGCCAATTTGCAAGACTGGCTGAAACATCGGGGCCGCCCCATCAGTCAAGAACAAGCTGTGAACTGGCTCAAACAACTGTCGGAAATTTTAGACCAAGTTCACCGCCTCAACTATTTTCATCGGGATATCAAGCCGCACAATATTATGTGCAAGCCAAACGGGCAGTTAGTGCTGATTGACTTCGGGACTGCTCGGGAAGTTTCGGCGACTTATTTCGCTAAGGTGGGCCAGGGGCAAAATGTGACTGGTATTGTTTCCCCGGGCTACACGCCGCCGGAACAAACTAATGGCAAGGCTGTTCCGCAGTCGGATTTTTTTGCTCTGGGGCGCACTTTTGTTTATTTGCTGACTGGAAAGCCGCCGACTGCGTTTCCAGAGAACCCGCGCACGGGCCGATTAATGTGGCGCAAAGGAGCTCCTCAGGTTTCCGACGCCGTGGCTAATGTAATCGATTACCTGATGGCGCCTTTTCCGGGCAATCGGCCTCAAAGTCCCCAGATGGTTCTGCAGTGCTTGGAGGAAATTAATCTCGACGGCGCGGAAAGTCAGTTGCCTACTCAGTTGCCGACGACGGGGCAAACTAAACTTCGCGCAACTTCCGGGGCGCCTGATGCGAAGAAGCAGACTTCTGTAAACCGCCTCAGACCTCTGAATTCGGGATTGAACAAGGCCGAGAAAGATGTTTTTGATTGGAAAAAGAAGTTGCTGGCGGGCACGGCTGTTTTGATGGTGAGTATTGGCGCGTCTCAAATTTACGGTTCGCTGCGTTATGGGGTGTTCCCGGCAAACCCGGTGTGGCTGCTTTCTAGTTTACCTAGCAGTCAGTTTTTGCAAAAAAGTTTGGATAATTTGGAGAGTGTAAATGCGATCGCCCTGTCGCCTGACGGCCAAAATTTGGTGAGCGCAAGCTTAGGGACAATTAGAATTTGGGATTTGAAGACGGGACGGGTGCGGACTCTCCATTCGGTGCATTCTAAAAAATCGGTCAATACGGTGGCGGTGAGCCCAGACAGCTCGATTTTGGCCAGCGGGGGCGACGACAATAATGTGATTCTCTGGGATTTGAAGACGGGGCGGCGGACGCGGACGATTCCCGCTCACAAAGCCCCCGTCAACGCGATCGCTTTTAGCAGGGACGGTCAAACTCTGGCTAGCGGCAGCGATGACAAAACTGTTCGCTTGTGGAATGTCAGAACCGGCAGCAGGTTGCGGACTTTGATCGGCCACGCCGGAGGAGTAAACGCGATCGCTTTGAGCCGGGACGGTAACACTCTGGCTAGTGGCAGCGATGACAAGACTGTGCGTTTGTGGAATCTCGATACCGGAGAAGTCAGAAGAATTATCACAGGTCACGGGGGCGCGGTTAATGCTGTGGCTTTTAGCCCAAACGGGAAAATTGTGGCTAGCGCTAGCACCGACAATACGATCCGCTTGTCGAACGTGCAAGACGGGAAGCGCACCCGCACTTTTAAAGGGCATTCGGGCGGGGTGAGGACGATCGCCTTTAGCGCGGACAGCCGCACTTTGATCAGCGGGGGCGAAGATATTATAGTGTGGGATTTGAAGACGGGAAAAGAAAGAAGCACTCTTTCTGGTCACAGTCAGTTTGTGAGTTCTGTAGCTATTGCCAGAGATAGCAAGACTTTTGTGAGCGGCAGTCCCGATCGCACTATTAAGATTTGGCGAATGCCATAGTCCTACTATTTTAGATTTTAGATTTTAGATTGAAGAGGCGAGGCGATCGAGAAATCCCATCCCGACTCCGACGTGGAAGTCTGGGCATTCCCCGCCCTACAACTGTTACTTGCCGCAATTGGCAAAAGTAGAAAACAGGTTAAATTCTGTAACCCTCCACGCTTGCCATGTTTGCGCGCCCGCAAAAAGACTGTACCTAGTTATGCTTTTATCGCTGTCAACATAACTTTGCCAACTTAATGAAGCAACAGTTGGATACTGGGCAGGAAACTCCCCTGGTATAGGACTTACTTGCGAGCTCATGTTCCATCCTACTTGCTTGCTAAATTCTTGAATTTGACCTTCGCAAGTGCGACAGCTAGAACCGCCCACTTTCTGCCAAATCTCTAACTGTGGAGTCAATCCATATTTGCCATTGCTCGATTGCATCCACAGCCGATCGATCGCGCGGAGGTTCGGACAAGACAGATTGGCGGAGTTGTTGCGGATCAGAGAGACTGTTTCTTGATCTGCTTCGTACCATTTTTTTGCTTCTAATAAGGATTGAAGTTTGCTGAATTCGCTGTTGCTTTCTTGTGAATGAGCGGTAAATGCTGGTTGCAAAACTGCAAGAAATGTGCCTATTAATGCGAGGGATTGTTTGCCAAGTTTAATCATGTTCCCTGAGTAAAAGTGGTTTAACAAGTAATCAGTTTACCATCTCTAGACCGAGATGAAATCTTCAGAGCCGATGAGATTGGGAGCAACGCCTGTCAAAGCAGCTAAAACTTCACCGCTGCTGGCTACTCTAATTAATGTGCCGTTAGTTCCAGGGGAAATTGATAGCTGTCCGAAGGTCAAGCCATTAATTAATTGAATGGTATCTTGACCATTGCCGAAATCAGAGATTGTATCAACTCCCAACCCAGCACCTAAAACAAACACATCCTTGCCCACGCCACCCACTAGATTATCGTTGCCCAAACCGCCGTTGAGAGTGTCAGAACCTTTGCCGCCATACAGGATATCGTTGCCGTCGCCGCCATTTAAGACATCATTAGCCCGCAAACCGGTCAGCACGTCATCACCTTCCACACCGTTGATGATATCGTTGCCACTGGTGCCAGTCAGGTTGTCGTTGCCGTCCGTGCCGTTGATGACGTTTGGAGTGCTGCTGGTGTCAGCAACAAAAATGTTTCGGTAATTGCTAGTCTGCCCCGGCACGAGGTTGGAGGAATTTGAATCAAAAGCTACAAACCGCCCGTCGCCTGAGATGGAGGGATTAAATGCCTCCCCCGGATTGCCTGCTGAGTCTACAGAGACGTTGGTGGTGGTATTGGTGAGCGTGTCCCGCACCAAGATGTCGCTAAGGGGAGCCCCCACTATGTTGAAGGCATATGACTCAAACGCCACAAACCTCCCGTCGGCTGAGATGGAGGGGTTGTCGGAGTCAATGTTCCTGTGATTGCCTGCTGAATCTACTGACACGCGGGTGGTGGTATTGGTGAGCGTGTCCCGCACGAAGATGTCTCTCTCATCGTTGGTATCCCCCGGCACAAGGTTGGAGGCAAAAGACTCAAAGGCCACAAACCTCCCGTCGGCTGAGATGGAGGGGCTGTAGGAGACACTGTTCCCCTGATTGCCTGCTGAGTCTACTGACACGCGGGTGGTGGTATTGGTGAGCGTGTCCCGCACGAAGATGTCTGTCTTATCGTTGGTATCCCCCGGCACGAGGTTGGAGGCATCAAATTCAAACGCCACAAACCGCCCGTCGGCTGAGATGGAGGAGTCGTTGAAGAAGCTAATACCGTTCCCCTGATTGCCTGCTGAATCTACTGACACGCGGGTGGTGGTATTGGTGAGCGTGTCCCGCACGAAGATGTCGTTTCTCTGGTTAGTATCCCCCGGCACGAGGTTGGAGGCCTCAGAAGTAAACGCCACAAACCGCCCGTCGGCTGAGATGGAGGGGCGGTCAGAGAAACGGTTCGCCTGATTGCCTGCTGAGTCTAATGACACGCGGATGGTGGTATTGGTGAGCGTGTCCCGCACGAAGATGTCTTGGCTCGGGAAGGAGTCTGGGCTACTGTTAGTATCCCCCGGCACGAGGTTGGAGGCATAGGACTCAAACGCCACAAACCGCCCGTCGGCTGAGATGGAGGGCCTGCTGGAGCCATTGTTCGCCTGATTGCCTGCTGAGTCTAATGACACGAGGGTGGTGGTATTGGTGAGCGTGTCCCGGACGAAGATGTCTGTCTCATCGTTATTATCCCCCGGCACGAGGTTGGAAACACCAGAATCAAACGCCACAAACCGCCCGTCGGCTGAGATGGAGGGGGTGTAGGAGTTACTGTTCCCCAGATTGCCTGCTGAGTCAACAGAGACGGGAGTAATAGTCATAAGCTCTCACATTTAAGAGTATAAGAGTACAAGTTTGGAGATTCCCTAATCTTACTCACAACATACAAGATAGCAAAGCTCATATTCCCAGCCCGTTTTTGGCAAATTCATCAACAGTTTGCTGCGATAATTCATGAAGTGTCATTGCCTGCAACACGTCAAAAGGCAATGTCAAATGATGTGCTCCAGCTAATAAAGTCTTTACCGCTTCTTCCGGGGATTTAATGCTAGCTGCCAAAATCTCAGTATTGCTTTTCTTCAAGACATTTGCCATCTCTTGCACTAAGGCAAAACCGTCTCCCAACAATCTGGTGGCGCGATTCACGTAGGCGATCGCATATTTGGCCCCCGCTTCTGCTGAAACAACGGCCTGGGCGGCGCTGTAAATAGCTGTCACCGCGCAAGGAATGGACGGTGACAAATGCGCTACTGCTTGGAAACCCGCGGCCGTTGCTGGAACTTTCAAAACTGTTTGCCGCCCGATCGACTCAAAAGCAGCTTTTCCTTCTGCTACCATGCCATCTACATCAGATGCCATTAGCTGATAATACACTTCCCCAGGAATCAGTTGTGCCAGTTGTTTAAGGGTTTGCTCAGGAGATAACTCGCTTTTTGCCAAAAGTGTCGGATTAGTAGTAATTCCCGCTATCCATCCGAACTTGCTTGCCCGTGCGGCTTCCGCTACAATTGCAGTATCCACATAAATTGCCATCGGCTCTACACCTTCAGTTTGTTAATAATTTCCAGACACTTGCTTTCAGATTGAGATAAATCCGAGCAAAATTAATTGTTAAGCTTTAACAATATCAGAATCTCGGAAATATTACTGTTAAGTAAATATAACAATTCAGTGATGTGCATCATCGGTAGTAGTGCGTGATTTTTGAATTCAACGAAACTTACGCTCAGCACTCCCGTTTATTACAAAACATTCGTGGAGGACGACAGATCTGCGAATCAACCTCGTTTTTGAGGGGGATTGGGGAAGCGAGATTTAAGATAGCTAACAACTGAAATCACAACTTTTAAGTCAGTTGGTAACTGCGATTGTCGGGTAAGGAATACTTGACTCGCCAAATCCCGGATACAAAGAAATTAGATTTGTATTAAGGGTTATGTATGCAATAACTCCAGGAGGTGACTCAGAAAATGACCGAAGAAAAAAATCAGCAGCCACAAGTCAGCCTTGAGACATCTTCTGAACAACCTCAGTTGGAAAATTCAGCAGAAACCGCTGAAGAATTATCGATAAATCTTAAGTCTCCAACTCTGTCTCAAGCGGTTGAAAATAACGCCGAAGAGCGTTTGAAGGCTCTAGGCCGCTTAATGATGGTGAGCCTAACTTGGTCGCTGGCGGGGCTTTCCAAACGCGAGTAATTTATGGAGCGCTACCGCAACGGGCGAGTTATGATTTGTGAGTTTTGTTGTAAGTTTTGTTTAACTCAAAACTTACAACTCCCGGACTTACATGATGTCCGGTTAATTGTAATAAAACCAGTTTTTAGTGAGGAATAAAGTCCTTGCTTTAAAGACTAAAGTCTTCAACAGATCACTCATAACTTTTATTTAATTCCTTCAAAGGGCCCCAAAAAAGTCGGTTTCGGACGGGTAACGCGCACTTGCCAAAGCGCTTTAAGCACCAGGGTAAGAGCATCTCAATCAGCCTTGACAAAAGCACTTGAGAATTTGCATCATATAGTCATTGTTCATTGCGGC